>NZ_JACSOE010000003.1:0-115840 GCF_014349115.1 Alteromonas sp. BZK5
GCCGCAACTACACTGGCTAACAATACTTTCTTTACTGCTTTCACTAAATACTCTCCATTTTGCCATTTAAGTTCGCTTGTACTTACTGGCTTAACATGCAACTGCTTGAATCGGTATCTTTCCATTTAAAGCAATTGCTAAAAATTTTTACATTCATAACGTTCAGACCGTAAAACTTAGCAAAAAATTGCACGTTAAACGCTAATTTTCTTTTAACCTCAGTACATTTAACGTCAACATTTAAACTCACTCGCGTTACAGCACTAACGGAAAATGTATGTTCTAAACGTTTTGCATGGCTCGTATCCTACCATAGACCTTTTTATTTTATATACGTCGTCACTGAGCCTCGTCGTATACAGCCCCCAATTTATAGCATTCTTTATTTGAATATTTAGCCACGTGGGTGATGACTGTGGATTAAAGTTTGAAGTCGCTCTGTTGCTACATGGGTGTATATTTGAGTCGTTGACAAATCGCTGTGCCCCAACAGCATTTGTACAACACGCAAATCAGCACCGTGATTCAAAAGGTGTGTCGCAAAGGCATGACGCAACGTGTGGGGAGAAAGGTGCTGCTCAATTCCCGCTTTCACCGCATAGTATTTAATGCGATGCCAAAATGTTTGGCGCGTCATTTTCTGTCCACGCTTGCTTAGAAAAACCATATCAGAAGCTTTACTGGCGAGTATCGGTCTTGCTGTTTTAATATAGGTCAGTAGCCATTCTATTGCATCTTCACCAAGGGGCACTAAGCGCTCTTTATTCCCTTTACCCACAACCCTAACTACGCCTTGCTGAAGGCTTATTTGATCCATTGTTAACCCAATAAGCTCACTTACACGAAGGCCGGTCGCGTAAAGCACTTCAAGCATGCTCTTGTCCCGACATTCAATAGGGTCGTCGGTAAGGGGGGCATTTAGCAAATCTTCAACTTGTTGCTCACTGAGTGAAGAAGGCAAAGCTTTGGGTGTTTTCGGATTAGACAGCGCTGAAACTGGGCTGTCTACACGTACCTGCTTACTAATTAGGAATACGAAAAACGCCCGGATAGCGCTAAGCGCACGTTGGGTGCTGCGTGTGGACAGCCCCTTGTCGTGTCGATAGGCTAAATAATCCTGAAGCTGCTCAGTGGTCAGCACAGCGATATCTTTTACGCCTTGATTGTTGCTGAAGATAGCAAGCTTAGTAAGGTCGGTGCGATAGCTCTGCTGAGTATGATCAGACAGTCCTTTCTCAAGCCAAAGCATCTCGATAAAACCATCGATATGCGCCTGACTCGCTGCAGGCACATAAGTTAACTCACGTTGAGTTTTTGCCATCTAAAAGCCACGCTTTTGCTTAATCAGCTCGTAGGCTGATTGAATATCTTGCGCTTTCTTTTTCGCAATTTCCATTGCCTGTTCAGGTAGCCCTTTAGACACCAGCTTATCGGGGTGATGCTCAGACATGCGCTTCCTGTAGGCACGCTTTATTGTCTTTTCATCGTCGGATGCCGCCACACCTAATATGTGATAGGCATCATCTAAACTTTGCTGTTCTGAATAGGCTGATTGGCTGTGCTGACGTTGACCTGAATGAGTGCGTTGTCCTGAGCCAGAGTTAGACCGCTGCCTAAAGCGTATTTCAGCTTCATACATTGAAATTAGATAATCTAAATCACGACGCCTAAAGCCTAGTGGCTTCGCTACTTTTTCAAGTACGTTGTATTCTTCCTGTGAAAGCTGACCGTCGGCGAAAGCGGCTTGAATAAGAATCTCTAAGAATACTTGAAGAATATCCCGTCTACCGTGGCTGGCGTCGTAAAAACCTTTCAACGTATCGACTAAAGGAAAGTCTCGCGCTTTGCCTTCTCTAAATGCATCCTGAGCTTCACGACGGGCATCCCCAGTTAAACGCATCTCGTCCATTAATGCTGTGGCGATTTGAATTTCTCTGTCCGTTACTTTGCCGTCAGACTTAGCAAGATGGCCTAACGCACTAAACAAACTATGAAAGAAAATAGCTTGCTGCTTCAGATTGTCCTGATCGGTAAAAAAGCGCCCAAAGCCACCTAGCTGATTGAAGTCTTGGCGATAGGCTTTATCAAAAAAGTGCCCGACTAACAGCCCTAAGATCGCCCCAGGTATTTTAAGAAACATAAAGCCGAACAAGGCGCCGAGGATTTTTCCCCAAATTGACATCGCGTCATACTCCGTTGGTGCACTGTTTAGAAAGTTGATGTTACTGTAGTGAAATCACGCCGTGCAGAGGCGTTATACCATTAATCATCATATCAAATACATAAGTTAATTAACTAGGGCTTGTGCAGCTTGAAATCAAGCTTACTGCCACTAATTGCCTCCGTCTTTGATGTGTTGTGCATATAAAAGTGCATTTTTTTGTCTGAATGGTTGGTAATTACGACAGAAGTGCTTAGAATTGAGCGCTTATATGAATAGTAATAGCGAGTGAAAGCTACATTAACTCTTTGCCAAGAAGTAATGTGCATTATCACTGTTTTTTTAAACGTTATGTCGAACTAACCGAGACGGACGTCGTCTTACTTGGGTTTAAAAGCAACATACAACAAAACAGGCCGCCCATTAACGCATGAAAAACACCTGCGCCATGCTTGTTTCCGCGACTCTTTTGCCTACAGTCGCGTTTGCACAGGAAACGACAGCTTCAAATTCTAAACCAACGTCAGATGCAGCCCCTCTTGCATTCTGCTCAGTCGAACCTGTTACTTTCAGTAGCCAGGCATTAATGCCCAAAGGCCACGTTAAAGTTGAAGCTAACCGTACTGAAATTATCCAAGATACCGTAGCGCTGTTTTCTGGTAATGTTGATATCACGTCAGATACTGCGGTAATTAGTGCATCTCAAGCACAGATTAACGGAAGTGGCAGAGACCTTATTGCGAAAGGCGACGTAACGTATCAAGACTCGCAGTTAAAAGTAGAAAGTGATGCTGTGACCCTTCGCTCTGAAGAAGAGCGCTTAGAAATGCAAAATACCCGCTATCAGTTGACGGGTTTTGTGGGTCAGGGAGCCGCAAAAGATATTGTATTAGATACAGATACGGGAATTGTGCTCAAAGAAGTTAGCTTCACTACGTGTCCTGAAGGCGATGAAGACTGGTTAATACGCGCCAGTGAAATTAGTTTGGAAAAAGGGACCGTATGGGGCCAAGCCAAACACACACGCTTCTACATTGCCGATGTTCCAGTGTTTTATTTACCGTATTTTGCGTTCCCTGTTAGCAACGAGCGCCAAACGGGCCTATTGTTTCCAGAGTTAACCAGTTCAAGCAGAACGGGCGTCGACTATACGCAGCCCTTTTACTGGAATATTGCCCCCAACTATGACATGACTATCTCACCGCGATTGATGACTCTTCGCGGTCTTCAGCTGAATACTGAGTTCCGTTATCTAACGGAGCGTAGCCAAGGCAAAGCATACGTGGAGTACTTGCCGAGCGACTCAGATATTAGTGGGAACCCTGACCGATATTTTTATCGCTTGGAACATCAAGGGCTTATAGCTGACAACTGGCTACTAAACGTTGATTTCAACGGATTAAGTGACGACAACTATTTAGTAGATCTTGGTTCAGATTATTATGGTCGCGCTGACACCCACCTATATCGTAGCGTTGGATTAAGTTACTACTCGCAGAATCTATCCGTAAATATGCAGATAAAAGATTTTGAAGTACTGGGTAATACTGCAGATAGCTATCGCGCCGTACCCGAGATAAAAGTCAACTACAACAAAGCGATAGGTGAATATTTAGAGTTCAACCTAGACTCAGAAGTCGCACACTTTGACAATACTCTCGATACCGCTCCAACGGCTACTCGTTTTCACGTTGCACCTACTTTAGCGGTGCCGCTTCGCGCAGCATGGGGTGAACTTGTCGCAGAAACCACGCTTTTTCAAACGGTTTATCAACAAGACAATGTTGAAGGAACTGACTTAAAAGAAGATGTTGAACGCACATTAGGACAAGCTCGCCTTTATGGCGCATTATACTTTGAAAGGGATAAATCGTGGTTCAGCGACGATATGTCGATGACTTTAGAGCCAAAGATTCAATATCTTTATACATCGTATGAAGACCAAACTGCGATTGGATTCTATGACTCAACGCCGCTGTTAACCGACGTTGAAGGGTTGTTTAGAGGTCAGGAATTTACTGGCCTTGATAGGATAAGCGATAACAACCAAATCACCCTTGGCGCGACCACACGCATGTTGGATAAAAACAATCGGGAACAATTTGTTCTTAGTGTGGGTCAGATATTCTACCTTGAAGATAACAAAGTCATTGCGGCAACCAAGAATCAAGATCGTTCAGCGCTCGCCGCTGAAGTGGATTGGCGCTTTAATAAAAACTGGTTCTTCCATTCTGATGTGCAAGTGACCACTGACACAGACAAAGTTGACTTAAGCAGCGTGGGTATTGAATACCGCAAAGATGATTCGCGCTTTATTCAATTAAGTCATCGCTATGTTCGCGATCTCAGTGGTGAAACCATAGATCAAATTGGTATTTCGGCAAGCTGGCCTATTTCTGAAAATTGGCAGTGGGTTGGCCGTACTTACCGAGATCTTGAACGCAATAGAAGTGTAGAAACCTATGCAGGTATCCAGTATGAATCATGCTGTTGGGCGGTGCGATTAGTTGCGCAGCGCAGCCTGAACAACCGTTACAATGCTAGCGGCGAACAGACAACAGACGATTTTGATTCTGGAATATCGCTACAATTTATTTTCAAAGGCATCGGGTCATCTGGTACCCAAAGAAGCATGCTTCAAGACGGTATGTTTGGCTATCGTCAGCCTTATAGTTTAAATTAACCCGCAGTTGAGCGCTTACTGCGCTTAAATGCAATCAACCAATAATAAAAGAGTGTGTATGAAGTTCATTATCCGTGCATTGATGTTAGGTGCCCTACTCTCGTTTAACAGTGTTGCGCAAGAGGTCATGCTTGACCGCGTGGCCGTAATTGTTGACCAAGGTGTTGTGCTTGAAAGCGAAATTGATGCCCTTGTACAAGACGTTAAACGCAACGCAGAAGCTAATAATCAACAGCTACCGTCAGATCGTGCGCTTCGTACACAGGCAATTGAGCGTTTAATCACTAAGAGCCTTCAGCTTCAAATGGCAGAGCGTATGGGTATTCGCATTAGCGACCCACAGCTAGAGCAAACCATTAGCAACATTGCAGCGAACCAAAATGCAACGATTGAAGAACTTCGTGCCCAATTAGCGGCAGAAGGTATTGCATACGATGATTACCGCGAAGACATTCGCGAAGAAGTTATCATGGGTGAAGTTCGCCGTGCTAACGTACGTCGCCGTGTTTATATTACACCTCAAGAAATTGAAACCTTGATTGACCTGATGGAACAGCAAGGCGCTACTCAAGCTGAATATCGCTTAGGTCACATTCTTATTGGTTTCCCGCCGGAGCCTACAGATGAAGATATTCAATCGGCACGTGAGCGTGCAGACAAAGTCATTTCACTATTAGAGTCAGGCTCTGATTTTGCTAAAATCGCCATTGCGTCATCATCAGGTAACGAAGCGCTCGAAGGCGGTGACATGGGCTGGCTTAACATTAACGCCATGCCGACGCTTTTTGCTGAAGCTATTCAAAACAAAGACAAAGATGCTCTTGTTGGACCTATTCGAAGCGGTGCAGGCTTTCATATCCTAAAAGTATTAGATACGCGCGGTATTGAGAAAGTCACGGTGGAAGAAGTAAACTCTCGCCACATTCTTGTTAAGCCGTCAATCATTCTTAGCGAAGACAAAGCTAAAGCCATGCTAAACCGCTTCAAGGAAGAGGTGAAAAATGGTGAAGCTGATTTTGCAGAGCTAGCTAAAGAGCATTCAGAAGATCCTGGTTCAGCCCTTCGCGGTGGCGAGCTTGGCTGGTCGGATCCAAATAATTACGTGCCTGAGTTTAAAGACGCACTTGCACAGCTTGAGCCTGGAGAATTTAGTGAACCTGTTCGTACCGTGCACGGCTGGCATTTAATTCAGCTTATTGAACGTCGTATTGATGACGCTACCGATAAGCGCAAAGAAGATAAAGCTTACCAGCTTATCTTCAACCGTAAATTTTCAGAGGAAACCGAGAACTGGTTACGTGAGATGCGTGATGCCGCTTACGTAGAAGTTGTCGACTCGTAACAATAAGTTATTCATGAGTACACCAATTAAAATAGCAATAACGCCGGGAGAACCGGCAGGTATCGGGCCAGATTTGATCATAAAACTGGCCCAGGAAGCATGGCAAGCGCAGCTTGTCGTGTTTGCCGATGGCGAAATGCTCAAAGCACGAGCAAGCGCCTTGGGGCTGCCATTAACGCTAATCGATTACGATGCCACTAACCCGCAAATTCAAGATGCGGGTTCGTTGTTTATAAAGCAAATAGATAAATCCGTTGACGTTATGCCAGGCGAGCTTGATAGCGAAAACGGGTTATACGTAGTAGAAACTCTGCGCCAGGCGTGTCAGGCAAATATGGATGGCGACTTCGACGCCGTCGTTACCGGCCCCGTACACAAAGGCATTATCAACAAAGCAGGGGTATCATTCAGCGGTCATACTGAGTTTTTTGCGTATCAGTCCAATACCATTGATGTGGTTATGCTTCTGGCAACTGAAGGTCTTAATGTAGCGCTTGCCACCACGCATATTCCCCTTGAGTATGTAGCGAAAGCTATCACCCGAGAGCGTCTTCATAAGGTCATTCATATCATCAACACCGACCTTAAATTGAAGTTTGGCGTTAAAGAACCTCACATTTATGTGTGTGGCTTGAACCCTCACGCGGGTGAAGATGGTCACATTGGCACTGAAGAAATTCATACCATCATTCCGGCGCTTAACGAACTAAGAGAAGAAGGCTTAAAGATCACAGGCCCTCTACCTGCAGACACCATATTTCAACCCAAATATCTGGAAAATGCTGACGTAGTGCTGGCTATGTATCACGACCAAGGCTTACCCGTGCTAAAATATAAGGGTTTTGGGGCTTCAGTGAATATCACGCTAGGGTTACCTTTCGTTCGTACATCGGTAGATCACGGTACTGCATTAGACTTAGCAGGAACAGGTGAAGCCGACGCCGGTAGTTTCAGAAAAGCATTGGAAAAAGCCATCGAGCTTGCACATCATCAACAATGAGTAAAAAACACTTAGGCCATACGGCCAGAAAGCGATTCGGACAAAACTTCCTTCACGATGATTACGTGATAGGCAAGATTGTTGCGGCTATCGCGCCAAAAAATGAACAAAACCTGGTAGAAATTGGACCCGGTTTAGGCGCATTAACAGATCCTGTTTGTGAAGAAGTAGATGCACTCACAGTCATTGAGCTAGACAGAGATCTTGCTAAGCGATTGAGACACCATCCATTTAACGGCAATAAGCTAACGGTTATTGAACAAGATGCAATGACCATGGACTTTGGCGCCCTTTCTAAAGAAATGCCAGTCAAAGACAAAAAGCTTCGCGTATTTGGTAACTTGCCCTACAACATTTCGACACCACTAATGTTTCACCTTTTTGATCATGCTCACTGCATAGAAGATATGCATTTTATGCTTCAAAAAGAAGTGGTAAACCGCTTGGCAGCAGGACCAGGTTCTAAGAATTACGGCAGGCTTTCCGTTATGGCGCAGTATTACTGCCACGTCATTCCGGTACTCAATGTTCCGCCGGGTGCCTTTAAGCCACCCCCGAAGGTTGATTCTGCAGTAGTGAAGCTAGTGCCGCATCAGGCTCCGCCAGTAGACGTTGAGTCTGTAAATACGCTTGAGCGCGTCTGTGCGCAAGCGTTCAACCAGCGCCGAAAAACCATTCGCAACTCGCTGAAAGACAGTTTAAGTGAAGAGGAGATCCGTGAGCTAGGTATCGATCCTACCTCTCGCGCAGAAGTATTATCACTTAACGATTTTGCCACAATAGCAAACGCTGTGTCGGCAAAAGAGCACCAACAAGAGCAGTAAGTTCTCTATGGATGTACTTGATATTAAGGTGCGGGTGAAAACCCGTCACCTTCCCGACCACCTTCCGTCAGATTCAAAGCAATTTGCCTTCGCGTACCACATTACGATTGAGAACAATAGCGACCATACGGTGCAATTACTCAGTCGCTACTGGAAAATTACCGATGCAAATGGCAAAACATCAGAAGTTGAAGGTGATGGGGTTGTAGGCAAGCAACCTATCATGAAAGCGGGCGAGCATTTTGACTATACCAGTGGCGCTGTCATTGACACACCGGTTGGGAATATGGAAGGCTACTATGTAATGGAATTAGAGAGCGGCGAGCGTTTTCGCGTTCCTATCGACGTTTTCCGATTAGCCATTCCAAGTATTCTTCATTAAGGTTTCTATGTCGCAAGGTAACACGTACGTCATTGGTGATATACAAGGCTGTTACGATGGTCTTCGTCGCGCGTTAGATAAAGTAAAATTCGACGAAGAAAACGATACGCTACTCGCAGTAGGTGATTTAGTTGCTCGAGGAGAAGATTCTTTGAGCACATTGCGCTTTTTAAAGTCTCTCGGCAGCCAGTTTAGCAGTGTTTTAGGAAACCACGACCTTCACTTACTTGCCGTTGTAAACGGCATCCGCAAAGCAAAAAAATCCGACAAATTAGAGCCTCTACTTAATGCTTCAGACTTGGCCGAACTTATTGACTGGTTGCGTCAGTTCCCGTTGGCAATGAAGTTAGATGAGCAATCAGTAATGGTGCATGCTGGACTCTATCCTAAATGGTCTATCGATGAGTGCGTTTCACTTAGTGACGAAGTTAGCAACATCCTAAAATCCGACAATTACGCTGCTTTTCTTTCAGAAATGTATGGTAATAAACCCAACAACTGGTCAGATAAACTTAAGGGTGATGAGCGACTGCGTTTTATTGTGAATGCGTGTACGCGCATGCGTTTTGTTCATACCGATGGCACACTCGATTTTGATAACAAATCTCATCCCAGCGCAGTATCCCACAGCACTAGTAGCACGTTAAAACCATGGTTTGAAGTAGAGAATAAAAAGCTCGGTGACGATCAACGAGTGGTATTTGGGCATTGGGCAGCTCTGTCGGGCCAAACAAACAGTCATCAATTTATCGGCTTAGATACAGGCTATGTTTGGGGGCAAAGCATGACTTTGCTAAACCTGAACTCCGCTTCGCTTGTTAGTGTTTCTGCCTAAAACCAGAGTTTACTGGCTCCGCAATTATCCAATTCGCACATATTTACGTGTATAATTTTACGCATCAACTGGTATTACCAGTTAAACTTTCTACACTTAAGTGCTAAATAAAATAAACATTAAGTTATTGTAGCCGATACACTTACTTACGATAGTAACGATAATGTCTCATTATCTACTCAGTAATTAAGCAAACTAGCTTCTTTAATCGCTATATTTTGTTTGCTGAGATGGGTAATATCGTTAGGGATAAAAATAAAAAACACTCATCCAGGAGTTCCGATGAAAATAACGGTAGCCACACGCGTAATCGGGGGATTTGTAGCGATTAGCGCACTTCTGATCGTCATTAGTGTTGTTTCACTTTATAACCTCAACTCAATAGGCTCAGCAACGGAAGAAGTAAATGACGTTGCATTACCCACAGTAGCAGGCAGCAATGCACTTAAAGCCAGCTTTCTCAATATGGGCCGACTTACCTTCGAGAGCTACATCGAAGAAGATCTAAATGGCTTAAAAGACAAACGAGCGTCTTTTAACTCTGCCAAAGACACCTTTGAGAGTGAATATAAGAAACTGGCACAGGCCGTTAATAACGAGCCTGAACTAAAGAGCACGCTGAATACTGTACGTGAGTCATATGAAGCATATATCACCAATGTTGAAGCGATGTACAAAAATCACCAAATGTACCTTGATATACGCAACACTATTCAAGACAGACTGGGTGACGCTGAAGACAACGCAGACGATGCATCTACCTACCTTCTAGACTTCTCAGACTTAGATGCTGTTCAGCGCGACCCTAACCTACGACGTGCGGCAGAAATCGGCAGTCAACTTGAGACGTCGCTGCTTTCTTTGCTAACGGTTTCATACGAGTACATTAAAACAGAGACACTGGTTCGTTCACAGACGCTAGGCAACGAAGTTGATTTGGTTGTCGAGAAAGTGGTCACGCAATTAAGCGACATGATGCAAACTGCGGGCGGCCGCGATGATTCTGGTACTCTTGATGATATTAACGACTTGGTTAACAACGCAATCAACGCGATTAAAGCTAACGATGGCGTGGTTCAGCTTCATGTTGATCGTCTAGAGCGCAGAAATGATGCTGAAAAAGCGCTTAACGCTTCAGACTCAAATATCGCGCAAGCGGTTGTCGCTCTAGAGAACCTGCTCAATCTTGCAGACAAGAAAGCGTCACATGTAGAAAGTCAGGTTAACGGCGCCATTGCGACGGGCAACACGTTCGTTATTGTGGTTGTTATTATCTCGATTGCAGTAGCAGCATTTATTGGCTACGTGACCGTTCGCGCAATCACACGTCCGCTTTATCGTGTAAATGAACTTCTGACGGTGGCTTCATCGGGTGACCTTACTCACCGTCTAGACGATTCGGCGCAAGACGAATTTGGTCTTTTAGCCCGAAACTGCAATACGCTAATTGGAAACCTGAAGGAGCTCATTACAGCCATTAACGTTCGTGCTGAACAGCTGGCAGCCGCCTCAGAACAAACGTCTGCAGTGACGGCGCAAACGACGCATTCAATTCAGGATCAGAAATCACAAATTGGCCAAGTAGCAACAGCAACCACAGAAATGCACTCTACGTCGCAGCTGGTTGTGCAAAACGCTGAAGATACACTAAGTCAAATTCGCCATGCGGATGCTGAGGCTGAGAACGTGCGCCAAATCTCACTAGAGAATAAGAACACCATTGAGATCTTATCTCGTGACGTTCAAGAAGCGGCAGACGTTATCAATAAGCTTCATCAAGACAGCGCAAGCATTGGTGGCATCTTAGACGTTATCCGTGGTGTTGCAGATCAAACCAACCTGCTCGCCTTGAATGCTGCTATTGAGGCAGCGCGTGCCGGTGAACAAGGTCGAGGCTTTGCGGTTGTTGCTGATGAAGTGAGAACCCTTGCCAGCCGAACTCAAGAATCGACACAAGAAATCAACGCTATGATTGAAGTGCTTCAAGCGGGTGCTGAAAAAGCGGTATCGGTGATGAATCAAGGTAAAGAGCAAACTGCGGCGTGTGTGGCACAAACTGAAAAGGCTACACAGGCATTGGATATCATCTCAGACGCCGTTCACAAAGCCCATGACGTGAGCTCTCAAATTGAGCAGTCTGCCCGTGAACAGAATACGGTATCACAAGAGATCAGCGAAAAGCTTGAAACTATTGTGGGTATCGCTGAAGAGACGACAGCTGGAGCACAGCAAACGTCTGAGTCTAGCCATGAAGTGGCTCGACTTGCTGAAGAGTTACAACAGTCTATCAGACAGTTTAAAGTGTAACGCTTTTTACAAACCTGTTTTAAGAAGGGGCTTTTAGCCCCTTTTTTGTGTCTAACAATTAATCTGGCACACTTTAGGAATGCATAGATAGTTACTTTAGAACCGTTTAACTGAGCATTAATCGGCTTTAATTCGTATAAGGACTATTCGTAACAAACCACTAAAAAAGAATGATATTTTCCCGTTTTCGCTTGCCTCTTTTCATTACTACTTTATTGGTGTCAACAATGATCCAGGCTGAGCCATCATATTACAAAGATACAGAAACCCTTCCCTATTCCATTATCGAGACCCTTGATGAAGATATTGAAGTGAGGCATTACAATGAAGCGTTAGGCGTAATGTCCAGTGGAAATGAAGATAACGGAGCATTTCAGCTACTCTTTAATTATATCTCTGGTGAGAATACATCCAGTAGCAATGTGTCAATGACGTCCCCCGTAGAAGTTGGAAAGCGCTCTCAAGAAATTGCAATGACCTCTCCTGTCGAAGTCTCATCTTCAGAAACAATGATGTTTTTCTTACCCAGCAAATATGACATTAAAAGCGCTCCTGTGCCTACGCACAAAGATGTATCGCTGGTTACTGTACCAGCGAGAACGGTAGCCGCTATTCGTTATTCAGGTTTTAACAAGGACAGCGATAAGAAGCAGTATACCAATAAACTGCTTAAAGCCCTTAGGGACAATAATATTGAGCTTGATGGTGAACCTAGCTATATGGGCTACGACTCGCCTTTCACCCTACCGTGGAATAAACGTCACGAAATCATTGTACCGGTCGACATTTTGAAATCATCTACAAACTGATGTGAAATAAAAACGGCCGCCTTTAAGGCGACCGTTTTTTGGGGTCATTCAGCACAGTAGGTGCTTATTCAAATAACGCCGTGTGAAGCTTGCGAACCACGTCGTCACTGTCGGTCTCGTTAACCAAGAACGATAGGTTGTGCGGGTTGGCGCCAAAGCAAATCATACGCAGGTTGAAATCTGAAACCGCAGCTAAAATCTTGCTAGAAACACCTACAGCGGTTTGCATGTTGTTACCTACAACCGTGACAAGGTCGTAACCTTTTTCTACTTTCACATCACAGATAGTTTCAAGTTCAGCAATGGTTTCTTTGTTTAGTCGCTGAGCCACAGAGTTTGCAGGGTTATCAAGGGTGAAAGATACCGAGATTTCTGACGTGGTAACCAAATCAACACTTAGCTTGTGCTTAGCGATGATGGCAAATACCTGCTGTAGGAAGCCTTGCGCATACATCATCTTCGGTGTTTTCACTGTCACCATTACCTGCTCTTTACGGCGAGTAATAGCGCGATACGGTGGTTCGTGCTCACAATCACGCACAATCCAAGTACCGCCCTTTTCTGGCTCCTTACTAGAGCCTACAAACACCTTTATGTCCTTGCGAAGCGCAGGCTCCATAGTGGCAGGATGTAGT
Source organism: Alteromonas sp. BZK5 (assembly GCF_014349115.1). Lineage (NCBI taxonomy): Bacteria > Pseudomonadati > Pseudomonadota > Gammaproteobacteria > Alteromonadales > Alteromonadaceae > Alteromonas > Alteromonas sp. BZK5. The sequence goes on from NZ_JACSOE010000003.1 coordinate 12,979, forward strand.
ACCTTGGCACCAAAGGTGGCCATTTCCGCCGCTTCTTCAAAGCTGAGTTCAGGTAACGGATGAGCGGCTGGCGTAATGCGCGGATCAGTTGTGTACACCCCTGTTACATCAGTCCAAATCTCACACGATTCGGCATCAAGCGCTTCAGCAAGTAGCGCCGCCGTAAAATCTGAACCACCACGACCTAGCGTTGTAGTACGGCCTTCCTCGTCAGCACCAACAAAGCCTTGAGTAACCACTATCGCGTCTTTAATTTCAGGTGCCAGCAATTGTTTAGACAGCTTTTCGATTTCTTCGATTTGCGGCGCACCTTCTCCAAACTCACTGTCCGTACGTAACACCTTACGTACGTCAAAGTTCATGGTTTTTACGCCCTGCTCTGCAAGCACTGAAGAGAACATCAGCGATGACATCCGCTCCCCCATTGAAAGCAGCTGATCTTTTAAATCATCACGGTGAAGGATTTCTTCATGAAACGCTAAGCTTCGCATTTCATCTAACAAATCGTTGAGTTTTGGCTCAACCGCGTCTTTATCTTTCAACTTGTTAAGAATGGCAAGCTCAATATTGATAATGGCCTGACAAGTCTCTTCAATTTGCTGTTGCGTCATAGGTGTGTGCGCTAAGCTTACCAGGTGATTGGTTACACCTGCCGCAGCGCTCACTACCACAATGCGCGTTTTGTCATTACCGGCAACAATTCGGGCGCAGTTTTGCATTACTTCGTAATTCGCAACGCTAGTTCCACCGAACTTAGCTATCGATAAGGCATTTGTCACTATATTTAACTCCAGAATAAAACTAGCATTTCGCTAGCAGCAACCGCGCCTTTTGCGCGGTTAATCAATCGTTATTTGGTCGCCTACTTTAATATTATTCTCGGCAAACCACCCTTGGTTCATTTCCAACGCGTAAAGTACCTCTTTCGATGATCCGACCGACTCCAAACTATGCGGAGTGAGAGGTTTTATATCCGTTATTACGCCTTTTCTGTCGATAAATGCTACGTCTAGAGGAACAAAGGTATTTTTCATCCACATGCCCGCAAACTTTGGGCTAGAAAACTTAAAAAACATACCGCAGTCTTCACACAAGGCTTTGCGAAACATAAGGCCCTGTGCGCGTTGTTCAAAGGTTTTGGCATACTCAACTTCATAGTGCTTGCCGCCAATCTCAAGTGTAATGGATTCAAAGTCCACTGAATTCAGCGACGATACAGGGTCAACCTGCGCTTTTGCACACCCTAAGGTTAATACAAGTGCAGCAACAATAAAGAAAGATTTTCCCATTAGACATTCCTTTTCGCCATAAAAAAAGCCGGTCACCTTAACGGTCACCGGCTTTGTAGTTTATACACTATTTTAAGCAACATTCAATGTTGGAATAATGCGCGCTTTTGCTTCTTCCTCAGCCTTTTTAAAGCTAGGCATTTTGTCGAAGTTTAAGTAGCGGAATACTTCACCCGACATTGCGTTAATTTTGCTGGCGTATTCCATGTACTCTTCAGCAGTTGGGATGCACCCAACGATGGCACCCACAGCAGCAAGCTCGGCTGAGGTCAAATAAACATTCGCCCCATCGCCCAAGCGGTTAGGGAAGTTTCGAGTGGATGTTGAAAGCACTGTTGTGCCCGCATCAACCCGTGCTTGGTTACCCATACATAGTGAGCAGCCCGGCATTTCCGTACGCACACCTACACGACCATAAATGTTGTAATAGCCCTCTTCCATTAATTGAGCTTTGTCCATCTTAGTCGGTGGTGACATCCATAAACGGGTGGGCAGTGTTTTGTTGTACTGCTCAAGTAGCTTACCGGCTGCGCGGAAGTGACCAATGTTTGTCATACATGAACCAATAAATACCTCGTCTACCTTATCGCCTGCAACGTCAGATAAGGTTTTCGCATCGTCAGGATCATTAGGGCAGCACACAATTGGCTCTTTAATATCGTTAAGGTCAATTTCGATTACCTCAGCGTACTCAGCATCTGCATCGGCGCGCATCAACTCTGGGTTAGCTAACCATTCTTCCATTTTTTGCGCTCGACGCTCTAGCGTACGAGGGTCGCCATAACCTTCGTTAATCATCCAGCGAAGCATGGTAATGTTTGAACGCAGGTATTCAGCAATCGACGCTTCAGATAGATTGATAGTACAACCTGCTGCAGAACGCTCCGCCGACGCGTCAGAAAGCTCGAACGCCTGTTCTACGGTTAAGTTCTCTAGTCCTTCGATTTCTAAAATACGGCCAGAGAAGGCGTTGATCTTGCCTTTTTTCTCGACCGTCAACAGGCCTTGTTTGATGGCGTATAGCGGAATGGCGTGTACTAGGTCGCGTAGCGTAATACCCGGCTGCATTTCTCCCTTAAATCGCACTAGTACCGACTCGGGCATATCTAGCGGCATAACGCCAGTAGCCGCAGCGAACGCGACCAGACCTGAACCCGCAGGGAATGAAATACCTAATGGGAAGCGGGTATGGGAGTCACCACCTGTGCCTACTGTGTCTGGCAGCAGCATGCGGTTTAACCAGCTGTGAATAATGCCATCGCCAGGACGAAGCGATACACCACCGCGATTCATTATAAAATCAGGTAGCGTGTGCTGCGTTTCTATATCCACCGGCTTTGGATAAGCGGCAGTGTGACAGAATGATTGCATGGTTAAATCGGCAGTAAAGCCAAGACAAGCTAGATCTTTGAGTTCATCGCGAGTCATAGGGCCTGTAGTATCTTGTGAACCCACGGTAGTCATTTTAGGTTCGCAGTAGGTGCCTGGACGAATACCTTCAACACCACACGCCTTACCCACCATTTTTTGGGCAAGCGAGAAACCCGCGCCGCTGTCTTTTGGTTGTTCAGGTTTTCTGAATAAGTCCGTCGGGCCTAAGCCTAATGTCTCACGCGCTTTCTCGGTAAGACCACGACCAATAATCAGGTTGATACGCCCACCTGCGCGCACTTCATCCAGAATCACTTTCGACTTATAGCTGTATTCAGCGAGAAGTTCACCGGTTTCGTGGTTGGTGATTTTTCCTTCAAACGGGTAGATGTCTATCACATCACCCATGTTCATTTTGTCTACATCAGCTTCAAACACCAATGCACCGGCGTCTTCCATTGTGTTGAAGAAGATAGGCGCGACTTTTGAACCAATGCACACACCACCGCCTCGTTTATTAGGCACACCCGGTAAGTCTTCACCAAAGAACCACAATACAGAGTTAGTTGCCGACTTGCGTGACGAGCCTGTACCGACTACATCACCGACAAACGCCACGGGATACCCCTTACTTTTGACTTCTTCTATTTGCGCCATTGGGCCTTTAACACCAGGCTCTTCTGGCTCTAGACCTTCGCGGGGCATTTTATAAGCTGCCAGGGCGTGCAGAGGAATATCTGGGCGAGACCATGCGTCCGGGGCTGGCGACAAATCATCAGTATTGGTTTCACCTGTCACCTTAAATACGGTATAGGTGATTTTATCGTCCATTAACTTGCGCGATGTAAACCATTCACCTTCCGCCCAAGATTTAATGATGTCAGTGGCGTATTCATTACCCGCTTTGTGCTTTTCTTCCACATCGTGATAAGCATCAAACATTAAAAGGGTGTGTTTTAGCTCTTTGGCCGCCAACGGCGCAAGCGCCTCGTCATCAAGTAGCTCAACTAAGGTGGCAATGTTATAGCCACCATGCATATTACCTAATAACTCAACGGCTTTTTCTTTAGAGATAAGCTCACAACTGTCTTCGCCTTTAGCGATTGCACTTAAAAAACCCGCTTTAACGTAGGCCGCTTCATCAACCCCAGGCGGTACGCGTTCTGAAATCAGTTCTAAAAGGAATTCGCCTTCACCCTCTGGCGGATTCTTTAATAAATCTACAAGGGCTGCTACCTGTTCAGCATTAAGTGGTTTTGGTGGAATATTTTGAGCGGCACGTTCTTCAACGTGATTGCGGTAGTCTTGTAACACAGTCTCTTCCTCTAAGTTAGCTTGCGCAATGGGAGTAAACGGTCTTGTACGCACTTGACGCAAGGTGTGTTTAATAAATCATCAACAGTATAACTTCACGGACTCATTTTTTAAATTTTAAGCCCTTTTAATTCACTTATAATCGCTATTCATCGCATTACTTTTAAACGGCAAAAGCGATTAAAAAGAAATAAGCAAAGTCACTTTAGCAATTAACATGTAGTAAAGTTATAGGGCTTTATGACTTAAAGACAAGGGGTTAGCTGTATACGATGCTTCTTCAATTAAAGCAAACCGTAAACGATTAATACCAGTAAGTGAGAGGCAGTTCATTGTGACTATACTGGCAGTAAGTAAGTGTTATTTGGGCAAGTCTGTCTGAGGTCTAATGCGAAGATAGCTTGCAAACTTTGGCTTTCCATTTTTCGTCAAACCGTAGTACTTAAAGGTTACCCAGCTACCGATAGCGGGCGGAGATTGGCGCTCATTTTCTGAAAAGCCCGTTCCTAATTTAAATTGAATGCCTTCTCGCGTTTCTACAAGAAGCGAGCCCATCATTCCCTTAAATCGTCCTTTTCCCGGAAGCAGTGCCAGTACTTTCCCTTCTGCATCTTCAAAGCGTTTTACTTTGAGTAACTTGTCACTTCGCCCGGATGTGTACAGCGCTTGTTCATGATGAAGCATTAACCCTTCTCCGCCTTCCTGGGTTACTTGCTCCAGCTTTTCATCAAGTGAAGCAATAGACGTAAGCTTAAATTGAGGGATAACTGCAAACGTTGGATTGGGTGTAGATTTACTTAGGCTGTTAAGCATGTTGAGTCGCCGACCAAAGGGCTCACCCATCATAGGCATGTCAAAGGCCATAAATCTAACTTTGGCCCAGCGTTTTGCAGATAGAGAATTTGCTGCGGCAATAGTGTCTGCTGAAGACACTGTGCTAGATGAAGCGTTAGCGACAGAATGCGGCTCGATGTTTGTCAGCGTTGAAAGCACAATAGAAGCCGTACGTTCAAACTCCCCTCTTCCTATCCAAAGTTCACCGTCAATAGTGGTTTCTGGCCAGTTAGCGGTGAACCATGTTGGCGCGAATATCTTGTTCCCATTACGGGTCAGTAATTCAGTACCGTTCCATCTTGCGCGAATACCGTCTAGCTTCTCACTAACCCAATAGTCAGCTACGTTAATATCAGTGCGACTTTGATCGTATTGCTTAGCAAGCTGCAGCCCCTCGACAGTATCGAGCATGTGATTAGCATTAACGTTAGCAATGGCGGTGATTGAAAGTACACATACAGCAGTCAAAAAGTTTCGCATCGGCTCTTCCTATAACGTGTTAACCTTTGCTTGCTTTAACGCTTTTAATAGAGAAGCAAAAACAAAGAAGGCAGAGTAAATTACTCTGCCTTCTTCGTTTTTATAACTGTACGTAGGAAGGTTTTTTCGCTTAATCGAAACGGCTCTAGTCGGTAATAATATCAATAGCTGAGATCAGCACGTCTTCGGCAAACGCTTCACCTGCCGTTCTTTCTTTATCACGTCGCAGTTTGTAAGTTTCCAAGCAAGCGTTTTTGTCTATTAATATAAACCTGATAGCCATCGTGCTCAGACGAACCAAGTGGTCTTCTGGCATCAGTTCATTGATATATACCGTTTCAAACTCGTATTGTTGTGGGGACTTTGGGGTTAGCATGGTGAACACTCCGAATTTCACTATGCCTATTAGATCAAAGCCCCAGACTTTCGTCTGGGGCTTTTTCAACAGTCTGAAGCCCCAACCGAGGTTGGGGCTTTTAAAGCGTTAAGTACTTATACGCGCTTAACGGCTACATCTGCTTCGAACTTAGGCTTAACTGCCAAGTCTTCAGAAGGTGGAGCAAACTTAGTTAGGTCAATGCCTGCAACCGCTTGCTTGTACTCTTCTGTCGTTGGGAAACGACCAAGAACCGTTGAAAGTACTACTAGCGGCGTAGAGCCTAGTAGTGATTCACCTTTCTTCTCAGCAGAGTCAGCTACAACACGACCTTGGAAAAGACGTGTAGATGTCGCGATAACTGTGTCGCCTGGCTCAGCTTTTTCTTGGTTACCCATACATAGGTTACATCCAGGACGCTCTAGGTAAAGAATGTTGTCGTACTTAGTACGCGCCGCTTCTTTAGGCTTAGCATCATCGAACTGGAAGCCTGCATATTTCGCTAGAACGTCCCAATCGCCTTCCGCTTTAAGCTCGTCAACAATGTTATATGTAGGTGGAGCTACAACTAGTGGTGCTTTGAATTCAACAGAACCGTTAAGCTTTTCTAGGTTACGCAGCATTTGCGCGATGATTTGCATGTCGCCTTTGTGCACCATACAAGAGCCAACGAAACCTAGGTCTACTGGCTTACCATCGTAGTAAGAAACTGGACGGATAACGTCGTGGGTATAACGCTTAGATACGTCTTCGTTGTTTACGTCTGGGTCAGCAATCATTGGCTCGTCGATTTGATCTAGATCGATAACCACTTCTGCGTAGTATTTCGCGTTGTCATCTGGCGCAAGCGCTGGCTCTTCACCAGACTTGATTTCAGCAATACGCTTATCAGCTAGATCAATTAGGCCTTGAAGCATGTTCGCTTCGTTGTCCATGCCCTTGTCGATCATGATTTGGATACGGCTCTTAGCAAGCTCAAGTGACGCAATCATAGTTTCGTTGTCAGAAATACAGATTGACGCTTTCGCTTTCATTTCTGCAGTCCAATCGGTGAACGTAAACGCTTGGTCAGCCAGCAGCGTACCAATTTGTACTTCAATGACACGGCCTTGGAATACATTCTCGCCAGCGAATTGCTTAAGCATTTGCGCTTGAGTAGCGTGAACCACGTCACGGAAGTCCATGTGTTCTTTCATGCTACCTTTAAAGGTCACTTTCACAGACTCTGGAATTGGCATTGCCGCTTCACCCGTTGCAAGTGCTAGTGCTACCGTACCTGAGTCAGCACCGAACGCCACGCCTTTCGACATACGCGTGTGTGAGTCACCACCAATGATGATAGCGCGGTCGTCTACCGTGATGTCGTTAAGCACTTTGTGGATAACGTCAGTCATTGCGTGGTAAACGCCTTTAGGGTCACGGGCTGTGATTACACCAAAGTTGTTCATGAATGACATTAGCTTAGGAATGTTAGCCTGTGCTTTCTTATCCCATACCGACGCCGTGTGACAACCTGACTGATATGCACCGTCAACAGTAGGTGAAATAGTCGATGCCGCCATTGACTCTAACTCTTGGCACGTCATTGGGCCGGTAGTGTCCTGAGAACCTACAATATTTACTTTAACGCGTACGTCAGAACCCGCGTGAAGTGGTGCGTCTGAGTTTACGCCTACCGCGTTGCGGTTAAAGATTTTTTCTACAGCAGTAAGGCCTTGGCCTTCGTGTGAAACCTCTTTTGATTGCGCGTAAACTGCTGGTGCTTCAACACCTAGTGTACGTGCAGCAAAAGATTGTAGCTGCTTACCGAAAACTACGGCGTAAGAACCACCCGCTTTCATGAACTCCATTTTCTGAGGAGTAAATGACGCTGATACGTCAGCAAGCTCTTCTGAACCGTTGTAAAGCTTCTTCGCTTTAGTATCGATAGTCAGTACCGTACCTGTTGCTACAGAATATGCTTCTTCTAGCACTGGGTCGCCGTTTGCATCGCGAACGATTTCACCATTTTCATCCGTCTTCTTAACCCAGTTTTTAAGGTCAAGACCAATACCGCCAGTTACGTCTACAGTAGTAAGGAAGATTGGTGCGATACCGTTAGTACCAGCAACAATTGGCGCTTTGTTTACAAATGGAATGTAAGGGCTTGTTGGCTCACCTGCCCATAGTGCAACGTTGTTCACACCAGACATACGAGATGAACCTACTCCCATTGTGCCTTTTTCAGCGATAAGCATCACTTTAGCATTCGGGTGCTTCTTACCAAGTTCAACAATTTCATGCTGCGCTTCAGGAGAGATCATGCACTGGCCGTGAAGTTCACGGTCGGCACGTGAGTGCGCTTGGTTACCTGGAGAAAGAAGGTCAGTTGAAATATCACCTTCAGCTGCAATGTAAGTCACAACTTCAATTTTCTCTGGTACTTCAGGAAGCTTGGTGAAGAACTCAGCTTTTGCGTAGCTCTCTAGTACGTCTTTAGCAATCGCGTTACCCGCTTTGTATGCTGTCTCTAAACGCTCAGTATCAGCTTCGTATAAATAAACCTGCGTTTTCAGTACTTCAGCCGCAGGCTTTGCAACCGCTTCATCGTCAGAAAGCGCAAGGTCTAGCAAAGCTTCTACCGATGGACCACCTTTCATGTGAGAAAGAAGCTCAAGTGCAAACTCAGGGGTGATTTCTTCTACTTTTTCTTCGCCAAGTACAATTTCTTTTAGGAATTGTGCTTTAACACCGGCAGCAGGTGTAGTACCCGGCAAGGTGTTATAGATAAAGAATTTTAGAGAGTCTTCGCGGTGCTCGTTTGTTGTATCTTTAATTTGAGCAATAATTTCAGACAGCAGATCTGCACTGTCGATTGGCTTAGGGTTAAGACCTAGTTCCGTTTTACGGGTTTCGATCTCTGCCAGATATTCTGAATACAAACTCATATAGTTCTCTCGGTCTTAGTTTTACTTGGGCGTAGTGTTAAGTCGGTCTTAGCTATACGCATATAAAAATGAGGGATATTTTAACCGATTTTTAGCGGTTACGTAATGACTGAAAGTAAACAGTTAGGTATTCACCCGCCTAAACGGTCGTTGTGTTAAAGCACGTAATTTTTTGCTAGAAAAACGCATTTTAATTAAAAGCAAAATTAAACCAACTATTTCAGACAGTTAGAATTAAATCATTTGAAATCAATGACAATATTTAGCTTGAATGGTTTGACCAATAAAGATAAATAATAGTGTTGCACTTATGACAGACATTCATTTTATTTATGGTGATACCAGTACAAATTACCATCAATTTTGAAACAAAATTTCATTTATTAATGTTTTCTGTGGCTAATTTTCTCTTGGCGATACCTTGATCACTCTTCCATTTTCACCATCGGTCAAAAGAAGCAGGTTACCTTGATGATCAAGCGCAATATCCCGCAGCCGTTCCCCAGGTCCCTCAAAAATTTTTGTAGAGATATATTCGTTCGATACGGCTCTAACTGCATACAAAGCTTTGGCTTTCAAACTGGTAACAAGTAACGTATTAGCTAGCATCGGGAAACGCCCATGGGAATAGTAGATCATGGAGGATGGCGCTATAGAAGGTGTCCAGTCTACAATGGGGCCAGTCATACCCGGATAGGTCGAAAAAGGCGAAATTCTAGCGCCGGAATAGTCTTTGCCTAGTGTAACAACTGGCCAACCATAATTTGCGCCTTGTTGTAAAAGGTTTACTTCATCACCGCCATCTGGGCCGTGCTCATGCAAAAATAGGTTGCCATCACTCCCCTCTACAAGTCCTTGGGGATTGCGGTGTCCAATACTAAAAATAAAGGGGTTATCAGGAAAAGGAGGGTTGGCCAACGGCTTGCCGTCTATTGTGAACCCTAGCACTTTTCCTAGTTGTGAACTGATAACTTGCGCTTGCTCGCGATAATCAAAGCCATCTCCTGTCGTAACCAAAAAGCCCTGTTTTGTGTGTAAAGCACTGCCCTCTAGTTGAAGCAGTTTCCCACCGTAGTGCACAGGCGTGTCTTTGGCTTGTGCCAGTGCTAACACTGGCTGAATGTTAGTAATGCCAGAAGTAAGGAAAAGCTGTCCTTTTACTATGGCAAGACGGTTTGCACTATCGTTCCCCTTGGAATAACTCAGCAACACGGTTCTGTCTTCAGGGAATTGCGAGGGTATAAGAAGATCGAGTACGCCTCCTTGCCCTTTGGTGTACAAGTCATCGAGCATTAAAGAAAACCGCGCACTTTCCCCCTTATTGTCAATAATTACCAGCTCACCATCTCGCGTTACTATCAATATATGGGTGCTTGCCTGAGCCTTATCGATAACCGTCGTTAAGGCCTTGGGAAACGCCAGTGAGGTAGCGATATCTTCTGTCATGACATGCTGGTCAAAATTTTCATAGGCCGTTAGATTTGAGCTACCTGCTTCACGTTGCTCAGTATTAGATGCGTGCTTTTGAGTGAGTTCAGAGGCAGTAGTTACGGCAAAAGCAGGAGCCAAAGCAGCTCCCAATAAAGAAAAAGCCAGTAAACTGATCATCGTACGCCATGACTTCATTGTGATTGTCCTCTTTTACTTAACATACTATGGTATACCCAATTGCCACGCTCAAACCATTTGAGGCCTGTTGAGTTTTGTTCTAATGCACTGTGCGACAAATCTTGGACTACAAAAATGAACAACCTAATACGACGCACTATTTTCCATTTTTTACCATCATGGGCCGTCGGCTTTCTACTAGCAAGTACGTTTCACTCGTGTGCCGTTTTAATCGGACTCATTCGAATTGATGTTGATATGAATCCAAGCGATTGGTTTTTCATGATATGGCAAGATGCACTAGGCCTTTTGCCTACTTACGGCGTGATTATTGCTGTTACCTTATTGTTGGCGTTCTTGGCGACACATTTCATTGTTAGGCGTCTTAATCAAAATGCTAGTGGCTCTTCCAACCGTACCCGATTTATTCTTTTCACAATAGCGGGAGGCCTGTCGTTCTTATTAATGCTCATTGCCATGCAGCCCATATTGAATGTGACCCTAATTGCAGGCGCTCGCACTACCTTAGGATTCTCCGCACAATGCATGGCAGGCATCTGTGCTGGTGGGCTATATAGTTACTTAAGTAATAGTTCTACAAACAATTGATAACTAAAAATTATAATACTAAATAACCCAACCCTAATGTAAATGAAAAGTTGAGTTTGCTACTGTAAGGCATAAACACCCTACTTACTTTGCCCTACTAGGAACAAGCAACATGATAACTTATCCTGATAACGTGACCTGCTTAGCCGATTATATTGAAAGCGTTTTGCAAAAATTTGCCGACAGGCCAGCGTATACGGCGCTTGGACAAACACTTACATTTGCCGAGATAGACCGTAAGTCATCAGCGCTAGCCCGCTACTTTGTTCACGAAGCTAAATTGTCTCCTGGTACCAAAGTCGCCATACAACTTCCTAATTTAATTCAAAACCCTATTGTTGTTTATGCTGCCTTACGCGCAGGCCTTGTTGTAGTAAATACAAACCCGCTTTATACCGAACGAGAGATGAAGCACCAGTTCACTGATAGTGGCGCGAAAGCTCTGGTTATTCTGGGTGATTTGCTCCCCAAATTCACTAGCATAAAAGATGATACTAGTATCGAAACCGTTATCACCACGTCGGCAACAGAGCTTTTAGACCCTAACACTGCACCAAACCTTGAAGGTACGGTTTCATTCACACAAGCAGTGGAGCTAGGCAATACACTGCCTGCATTTGCACGTCCTTCTATTGCTCTAGATGAACTCGCCATGTTGCAATACACCGGTGGTACTACAGGGGTATCGAAGGGCGCAGCCTTAAGTAATAAAAACATTTTAGCTAACTGCATCCAAATGCTCGACCGTATTGGTGAGGGCTTCAAAGATGGTGAAGAAGTATTGGTATGCCCATTACCGCTTTATCATATTTATGCATTTACGGTTGGAATGATGGCGCTCTTTGCCAAAGGTACTCAGATAATTCTTATACCCAATCCGCGGGATATCGACGGTTTCATTCAAACACTCAAGCCCCATAAAATTTCAGCATTCATGGGGATCAACACCTTGTTTGTTGGTCTTGGAAGACACCCTGAATTTACAAAGTTAGACTTTTCTAAATTACACCTCACGATGTCTGGCGGCACCGCACTTACTCAAGCCGCAGTATCCATTTGGCAAGACGTAACCGGGAACACCATCACCGAAGGCTATGGGCTATCAGAAACTGCGCCAGTTGTATCTTTTAACATTCCAGGTAAAGAAGAGATTGGCACGGTGGGGCACGAACTAGAAGGCACTGAAGTTGCGTTACTGGATAGCCATGATAAGCCGGTGGCCGAAGGCGAGTCGGGGCAAATTGCAGTTCGCGGACCTCAGGTTATGCTGGGTTATTGGAACCGAGACGACGAAACTGCCAAAGTCATGACCCAAGATGGCTTCTTTAAAACTGGGGACATTGGCATTCGCACCGAGTCTGGGGCAATTAAAATTGTAGATCGTTTAAAGGATATGATTATTGTCTCTGGGTTTAATGTCTATCCAAACGAGGTTGAAGATGTTCTTACAACGCACCCTAGCGTGATGGAAGCCGCAGTTGTGGGTAAACCCGATGAAAAGACAGGTGAGCGAGTGTGTGCATTTATTACTGTTTCAAGCGATGTATCGACACAAGACGTCATTGATTTCTGTAAACAGCGCCTCACAAATTACAAGATTCCTAAGTCGATCACGATACTTGACGAGCTACCAAAATCTACCGTCGGAAAAATTCTACGTAGAGAGCTTCGTTCGGCCTAATGACTCTCCCACTTGCGCCGCACATTCAGCGCGGCGCTTAATACCCAGTTTTACGCGTTTTCCATCGAAAAATCAGATATTTTTGTTTCAATACCTCAAGGCAAACCTGGCAAGGCGAAGTACATAGTCTGACTAAGTTGGGCGAGCCTTGGTACGTATTCACCACTCTGGTTCCCGTCATCAAGTCGTCGCCGCGGGTAGACCACCTAATTGCTATTGCCACCGATATATCAGAACAAAAGCTCCAAAAAGCGTACGACGAAGCCCAAAGTGCTTTTCCCTAGCGCATAAAAAAGGGTCGAATATTATTCGACCCTTTTAAATGATGTATTAACGAAAGTACGATTTTTAACTTGTACCTAGCTCAGCTGCAATGGCGTCTGCCTGACGCTTTTCGCCCTGCACAAACTGCTTCCATTGCTGTGCCATGGCACGACTTTTCTGATGCTTTTCTGCTTCAGCTAGCTGATTAAGCGCAAGGGCATATTGCTTCTTGTTGTAAAGTGCCATGCCTTTAATCAGGTAAACCAAACCAGGGTTTCTCAAATCGCCCTTTTCAACCGCTCGGTCTGCCGCAGCAATTGCATCGTCGAAACGCTCTTCATTAAGAAGAATTTGCGCTAACTGTGCATCCAACTCACCGTCTTCAGACAGTTCAGCAGCTTGCATCATAACGGGAATGGCTTTGTCTTGCTCTTTAGCAAGTGACCAGCTTTGGCCTAAGAACTTAAGGTTACGCAAGTTTTTCTCTAGCACACCGTCGTTCATCGCCTGCTCCATCAACTTAGCACCTTTGTAAGGTACGCGATGATAGTAATAAAGCTGCGCCATGTTAAACACATCAGCGGATGTATTAACGAACCCTCGCTGATAGGCGGTTTCCATAATAGCCAACTGCTTGCGCTCTTCTCCTAGCTCACCGTACATACCCGCTAGCTGGATCCAATACTTAGGCTCGTCAAATAGCTTCACCATTTTAACCAGAACGTCTTTAACCTTTTGAGGCTGCTTGAGTTCATAGAAAATAGCACGCTGAAGAATTAACCACCCTTCGTCAGGGATCATGCCTTCTGCTTCGTGGTCGGCAACGGCTTCAGAAATCCACGTTGCGGCTTGCTCGTACTGCTTATTCTGATAGTACGCTTGGGCCTTGATGACTTTGTTTTTCACCGGCACAGGGCCCGCATTAAGACTTTCCCAACGCTCTAAGTAAGTGATGGTATCGTCGTAATTACCCTGCATAAGGTTAAGCTGCGCCAAACTGAAAAGTGTAGTCATTTCGAACTTTTCAGGAATAGGCTGTTGCTCTACTACCTTGGCAAACGACTCCAACGCTTTTGCATAGTCTTCGTTGTTGTAATAAATGAAGCCGAAAAAGTTGTACATCATCGCTTTTTCGTAGGCGTTCATAGAATGAGACTTATCTTCCACTTCTTTCAAAATGGAAATAGCTTCTTCTACATTGCCCGCTTCATCAGCTGCCGTTTGTGCACGGGCTAGCTGCTCGTAGACTTTACCGCGAAGCGTAGGCACGCGACGGGTTTGCTTATCGCTAGCTTTTATCTCTTGTCCATCTTGCTGCTCAGCCTCTTGCGCTGTAGCGTTAGAAGCAATGAACATAGTAGGCACAGATACCGTGGCCGATGCAAATGCAAACGCCAGTGCACTAAGCAAGGTATTCGTTTGTTTTCTCATCATATTCTGTTACCCGTCAATTAGGAACGAAATACGGTTTTGTACACCAGACACTTCTGTTGCTTCACCGTTAACCACGCGAGGCTTATATTTGAACTTCATCGCCGCATCTATCGCCGCTTGTTCAAAAATACCTGAAGGATTCGCTTCAACAACAATTGGGTCGCGTACTGCGCCTTGCTTGGTTACCGTAAACTCAACAATAACGAAACCTTCAATACCCCGCTGAAGTGCACGTCGTGGATACACTGGCGCTACCTTAACGATAGGCAGATATTCACCGTCACCAGATTCAAGAGCCAAACCGCCCTCTAGCGAGATGTCGTCACCGACTTCAGCACCAAAGTCCATCGACGTACCTTCTGCATCTGGAGAAGGCGAGTCCATTTGAGGCTGCTCCATTTGCGGTGGCGGCTCTTCAGGCTTAGGTGGCTTCTTCGGCTTACGATCTTTTTTCTCAACCTGTTCATCCTGCTTAACCCTTACGAAGTCAAGCACGCTTCCCTTTGGCGGCTCAGTTAGTGCACTGCCACCCATCTTGATAAGCGATTGCATCAAGAAGAACAGGCCTAACGTGATCGCAAGGGAAATAACAAATGCGATTAAATATCGTGGCATGATTTATTGCTCTTGGGCTGCAATCGAAACATCGTAAACGCCAGCGGCTCGCGACGCGTCCATAACCTTAATCAGTGTTTCTGTTGTGGCTTTTTTGTCAGCCTGAATTACAACAGAACCCTGTGGGTTTTCTGCGCGAAGACGCTCAATGTTCGCTTGTACTGCGCGAACGTCGATACGGCGTTTGTTAATCCAAATTTCGCCTTTATCCGAAATAGCGATAAGGATATTAGCGCGGTCCTTTTTCACAGCAGTGGCTGCTTCTGGACGGTTAACATCGATACCCGCTTCTTTCACAAATGACGCAGTCACGATAAAGAAGATCAACATGATAAATACGACGTCCAGCATGGGCGTCATGTCGATGGCTGCTTCTTCTTCATCGACTAAGTTTTGAAAGTGCTGCTTCATAATAAATACCTTACCTTAACGCTTAGCTAGCATTAACGTTGAATAATCAATGCATCCTCAAGATGCGTGCGTTCTGATTTCACCATACGAGTTAACCAGGTAGCGGCGAATACCCCTGAAAGTGCGCCAACCATGCCAGCCATTGTGGGGATAGTGGCTTTCGATACACCTGAGGCCATTGAACGAGCATTACCTGAACCCGCAATTGCCATTACATCGAACACTTCAATCATACCGGTAACCGTTCCCATCAAGCCTAGCAGCGGACAAAGCGCAACCAGTGACTGGATAATTGGGATGCTGCCGTTTAGGCGCATGGTTAACTGTGAAATTGTTTTCTGACGAACCTGCTCTGCGAACCAAGAAGAGCGATCGGCACGTGCTGTCCACATTGCTATAGCTTCTTTCTTGGCTTGCTTGTGCCAAACCATCAGATACATCGCACGCTCGAGGATCAAAAGCCACATAACGAATATCAGCAGACCGATGACCAGGAGAACCTGGCCACCTGTTTCTGTGAAATCACGAATTGCTTCTAGAAACTCGATCATGATTAGCCTCGCTCAGCGCGCTCTGCAATTACGCCAGACGCCTGTTCTTGTAGGATGTACACAATGTTCTTAGAACGTGTGTTAAGCATTGCATAAAGCAGTGTCATTGGAATCGCTACAACTAGACCTAGTACTGTTGTTACAAGTGCTGTTGAAATACCACCTGCCATCAGTTTCGGGTCACCCGTACCAAACAAGGTGATAGCCTGGAAGGTGTTGATCATACCGGTTACCGTACCTAGTAGACCCATAAGCGGCGCTACAACAGAGATAATTTTAATGATAGTTAGGTTACGACCTAACTTAGGCACTTCGCCCAAAATCGCTTCTGTAAGGTGAAGTTCAAGTGCTTCAACGTCGGCGTCTGGGTGCTCGTCACGTACTTTAAGTACACGGCCAAGCGGGTTGTTTGTGTTTACTTCTTTGCTCTTAAGCTGTTTGTTCACTTTCATGCGAATAAGCGTCAGCGTTACAAGACGCTCAAGGGCAAGTAGAAGACCGAATGCACCAACGATAAGAATGATGTAACCTACAACACCGCCCTGCTCTACACGCTCTTGAAGGTTAGGCGCTTGAACAAGAAGACCTAGGATTGAACCACCCGTTGGGTCGATACCGAACTGCACTAATTCACCACTTGATGCTTGTAGTTCAGCAGCAGAATCCATGTAACGGTCAGCAGGCTGACGTACAAGTTCAGATACTGTACCTGTTACACCGTTGTACTCTAGGTATTTACCATCAGCAACAAGTGCAAAAGGACCTACGCGAACAACAGACTTATTCACTTTTTCACCGCCCGCTTCAACAACGTCTGTCTTGAACGTAGTGACTTTACCGGCTTCAGTCATTTCGCGCTGCATTTCAAACCAAACGCGCTCAATTTCTTCAATTGATGCAAGTTTTGAGCTTGAACCCATGTCTTGTGCCATCTTATCAAGGAAGTCAGCACGGCCAGGGATTTGTGCAGAAACCACTGAGTTATAGAATTTGTTTTTGGTGTCGCCAGCGATTTGCTGAAGCACACCGAATAGCTCTTTAAGTGAACCGAGACGTGTGTCTAGTGCGCCGTTTAAGTCAGCCAGTTTGAATTCGTTTTCTTCGAACTGAGTTTCAAGCTGCTCTGATTGTGCAAGCATTTGGTCGCGCTTTTCACGAGTTTCGCGAAGAATGCGATCTTGCTCTGCACGTTGCGCTTGGAAATCACGCTCGCGCTGTTTGTTTTGCTGAGACTGTGCGAACTGACCTTCTTCTAGTTGCTTAAGAAGTGCGTCTAAGTCCATGGCACGGTCGCTTTGTGCGAAAGCACCAACGCTGATGCTAAGGGCTGCTAGACCAACAGCGATACGTTTTACTGTGTTAAACATTCTCATCAACCTCTTAGTCTGTAATTGCCACTGGCAGCATTAGCAAGTCTGGCGCAAGTTGCTTCTTCGCCATGCGCAGACCTTTTGTAATTTGTGTACGGTAGCTGCTATCAAGCTCTTCCCACTGACGAGTTTGCTTGTTCCAAACACCCTGCATGCTTGCATCACGTGTTTGATAAATTAGCGCTGTGCGACCAAGGCGTAGGAATTCAACGTCACGCTCTTGACCGTTAATTGAATGAATACCGCTGTACGCCTCCATGGTGCGGCCGTAGTCCATCTCTACCTGATACGCTTCCATTACGCGGCGGAATTTCTCAGACGCAGCAACGTCGGCACGGTCCATCATGGCGCGAAGGTCAGCTACGCGATTTGCGCGCTCTTCTGGAAGGAAAGGTACGTCTAGCGCAACAAACTGCTCTAGGCCGTCAATCATGCGCATCATTAGTGGCGTGATTTGACGCTCAACAACAGACACTTCATCAATAGCAGCATTTAGGTCTGCCATTTCTTGTTCTTGGTTATTGATTTGCTTACGAAGCTGAGTGTTATAAACCTCAAGGCCTTCGATTTCTTTCATCAATGTTTTGAACTGTTGAAGTTTGCTGTCGATTTGATCGGTAATACCGTTAATCTTTTCTTGCGATTTCGCCGCTGACTCGTTTATTTTCGCTGCCTCATCGACAACGGGTTTTAAGACTTCATCGTCTTGTGCAAGCACGGGTGTCGCTGCTAGCGCACCTGCCACAAGCAAGGCATTGATAAGCTTCATACATTCAAACCTTTAAAGTTAAAAGAAATCGGTTGTATCCGACTATAAATTTCTGCGCGTAGGATAGGAGTTTTCTGTGACAGTTTTATTACGAAACTGTCATAAATAGACCAAAAGTGTCATCTATTGCACATAAAAAAGGCCGCTGGTTAGCGGCCTTTGTAATAAGTTAAGGTTTAGAAGTCATATTTATATGACAACCTAATACCTGTACCCCTTGTCTCCGACCTAAGCAACGTATCATTGAATTCAATTTCACGATCTTCACCTAGAATATTTTGAACGCGTAATGTGACAGTGCTATTAAAGTCTGGGTAATACTTGTACACCATATCAAGTGAATGGAATGGTTGTTCGAAGTTATCGTCGAAACCGTCGATACCCGGAATTAGAATACGCTCACCAAATACGTTGTAGACGAGTGAGGCAGAGTGTTCACCGTTATCTGAGTCATAACCCAACTGCATGTTAAGTACATACTGAGAGTGACCCGTCATACGACGCTCAACATTAGTAATCGCCGCAGAAACACCGGTTTGCTCAACAATATTCTGACGATCTAATACGATTTCAGAATCACTGACAGTGATGTTACCTGTAGTAAACAAGTTGTCCCAGATACCGTCACCAATAAAGGCCAAATCTTGTAGGAATTCAACTTCGACACCATAAACCTCACCAGATTCTGCGTTAGCAATACGAATTAGCGGTGGACCATCCTGAGCTGGAGACTGTACCGATTCAATTGGCGCTTCCATGTCTTTGTAGAATAAGCCTACCGATACGTTGTTGCCTGCTTCACGGTACCATTCCCAACGTAAATCATAGTTAATGATATCTGTTGTGCTTACACCAGGTGTACCTGCAATCGGGAAGTTAGTTAATGGGTCTAGGTAAGTTGCTGATGACACTTCACGAAGATCAGGACGCACAACTGTTTGACCGATGCTCGCTCTTAACTGCATATCGTCTTCTAAGAAGTAAGTTACAGCAAGCGCTGGATAAAACCCGTCTTCTTGAAACGCTAGCTGTGAACGATCTGCTTCATCACTCAAGTCAAATTGGTTTGTTCGCGGATCCAATGGCGCCACTACCTGACGGAAGTCTTCATAACGGGCACCACCAGTGAAACGCCACTTGTTGTCATAGAAGAAATCAGCTTCTAGATAGTACGCATCAATTTTTTGACCCGCTACATAGTCATCACCAGCAATAGTCGTATCACGAATGATAGGTCGGCTAGACAAAGACAGGGTGTCTAAAACGCTGTCGCTGAAGATTTCGCTAAAGTCGTTACCATCTAATATTGAACGGTCTTCAACACCTAACGTATTGATATCGAAACGGCGGTTTTCTGCAGTACGAGTTTTGGTTACAAAGCTTGCACCCACTTTGTACTCAGTTTCCCACTTACCCATTGTCATCGGGTAAGTCACGTTATAGCCAAAGTTCTCCAAGCGGTCGTGAAGATTTTGGAAAGTATAACGAGCAGCAGTTTGTGCATCAGATAAGAAGATTTCGTTTTCATCGTCAAAAATACCATCTTCATTCACATCTTCCATAACGAAGCGTGCATTGAAGTTACCTGGCGCATAGCGTACCGAGCGGCCTAATGAGTATGTCCAGTCAATACCCATGAAGTTTAGCTCTGGGATTGTATGCTGGCCTTTAAGTTGATTGGTATATAGCGAGCGTTCTTCGTACTGAACATCAATATCTCTAATACGCAAGCCTTCTGCTTGGTTCAGGTTTTCAGTATTACCGAACATCTCGCGGATTTCGTCGCGCGTATCGTTTAGCACGATAAGGCTATAATCAATACGATGTTGACGGTTATAGTCTACACCTAGTGTTAATAGTGAAGACCAAGTCACCGTTTGCTCTGTACCTTGGATATCATCAAAGAAGCGTACATTGATAATGTCATCGCCGACTAAGTCAGGGTCTTGTAGCTCGTATTCTTCAGAAGAGCGGGTTTGGGCTGAATAACGTGAAGTTACCAAAAAGCCAAAGCGCCAGTCGTCATCGTAATCATAGCTGTCACCATAAGTGACATTAACGCGCATGTCAGGATCGGCAGACTCTCTTTCTAGCCCGTATTCTCTATTAACACCTTTGAATAGTTCTAATGCTTCTTCTGGCTCAAGATCGTCTAAGAAATTTTTTGAATCCCAACGTTCTTGAATAGCTGCTGAAACGCCACGAGTACCGTCGTCTTCACCTGTCCAATCGCGTCCACCACCAGCATAATCTAACACATCACCAGAGTTTTCCGTATCGATACCAACCGCAGCCGATACGTTGAAAACACGCTGTGTAGGTATAGATTTCAATCGGATATTTACGTTACCACCACCGAATGCCGCGGGCATAGATGGTGAATACGATTTCTGAACCGCAAGGCTTTCGATAATGCTCGACGGGAACAAGTCGAGAGGGATAACGTTACGCGTTGGATCTGGGCTTGGCACGATTGCGCCGTTTAATTGTGTTGATGAGTAACGCTCACCAAGGCCACGAACATAGATGAAACGACCATCTACAAGTGTTAGACCAGTTACACGGCGAAGTGCGCCCGCAGCGTCACTGTCACCAGTACGAGCTATCTGCTCAGCACCCATGATGTCAGCTACGAAGGCTTGATTTTTACGTTCTTCCATTACTGCTGTCGCGGTACCTTTTAAGCGCGTACCGGTAGCGACAACTTCCTCAATCACTTCTTCTTCGTTTGATTGAGCGTTGGCTATAGTCGTTGGAAACAAAATGCTTGCTGCAACGGCTAAGCTAATGGGCTTTAGAAGAAACCTGTTAGCAGGTCTGTTCATGATGAACCTCTTTAGAAAGGAATACTTTCACGATAATTATTCGTGTTTTACAAACTTAAAAGCAAGTGCGCCACTTTTGCAACGCACTTGCTTGTTTTTAGCTATGCGAACTGAGTCTTATTCAAGACCAACAGTCCATCCCGCAGTCCAGTCGTTATCAGCGTCTTTAACTGCGCCGATAAAGTCTACTGAAGAGAAGAAGCTGTCTAGCGTCGATACGTCAGTCGCTACTGTTGCATCTACTGTGTAAATACCGTTAAGTACTGTTGCAGTGTTATCAAGTAGGCTGTTACCTGCCTGCGCAGTGAACCAATCTTCTTGACTAAAGTCGCCAGAGTCTTTGATGTTTTCAGCACACGCTAGTACAGATGTTTCAAAAGTAAGCTGAGGCGTGTTGGTACCATCCATGTTAGCAAGTAGCGTAGTATCGCCATCGCTTAAGTCGGCTTCAAAACACTCACCCATACCCGCTGGACCAGTTACAACAAAGTTGTAAAGTTGTGCATTAGTTTGGTCGCGAAGTAGAACACCTTCAGAGTCTGCATCAGCAGTGTCGAACTCGTTACCAATGATAGTCATGTTAGCAACCATAGGGTTAGAGAACGCTGTGCCGTCGCCGCCGTCACCGTCGCCTTCAATTGCGCGGTTAGCATCAGAGTTATCTTCAGCGTGCTTAACAAGTACAAACTGAAGCTTACCTACGTAGCCGTTATCCCAGTCTACTGAGTCATCTTGAATGCCTGTTAGCGTAAGATACTTAACGTTTACTGCACCACCGAAGAACTCAACACCGTCGTCTGCGTTTTTGTGAACTTGTACATACTCAACAGTAGTACCAGAACCCACACCGCCAAACGTAATACCGTTTAGTTCGTTATCTGGTGCAATTTCAAAACCACCGTGCATTACGCGAACGTAGCGAAGTGTACCAGAGCTATCTGTGTTGTCAGTTCCGCCGAAAACTGCACCTTCTTGTGCACCTTCAACTTGAAGTGAACAATCTGTACCGTCTTGAGGACACTTAGTTGATTCGCCGTTACCTAGAACGATCATGCCGCCCCATTGTCCAGCTTCACCCGCCTCAAGGCCGCCAACAACGTGGTCACGTGATGTGAAAGTAATTGGGTTTTCAGCAGTACCGTTTGCATTGATTTCTGAGTCACGGCTAATTACTAGGTAGTCGTTACCAGATGCGCCATAAACAGTTACGCCTGGCTCAACAGTAAGGGTTGCGCTGTTTTCTTTATCACCACCTACGAATACTGCACCTGAAAGCGCGTAGAAATTACCTTCTGTAAGCGTTAGGTCAGACGTGATAGTACCAGACACTTCACACGTAGTAGTTGAACCGTCTACTGGCGTAATTGACGTTGTACCTGATGGACAGCCAGAAGCAGATTGTGCTAGTTCGATGTTACCGCCACCAAAACCAAAAGCCCAACCTTGACGCCAGTCATCTTCACCAATCGCACCGATGAATGTGTTTGCTTCAAAGAAAGTATCAAGCAATGTAGATGCGTCGCCACCAGCAGTAAGAAGCGCACTTTCTGCTGTAAGTGTACCGTCTGGGTTAAGACCAAGATTTGCACGGTCTTCAAATGCGATTAGCTGATTACCTTCTTGGCCTGTGAACCATGTTTCAAGGTCTACTGCACCCTCTGGCGTGTTGAACGGCTCAGAACAAGCAATCGCTGAGTAAGTCATGGTTAGATCACCGTCAGAAAGGTTAGCTTGAACCGTTTCGTCTGTGTCCATTTCTAAACACTCGCCCATTGCTTCTGGACCAGTGATTAGGAAGTTCATTAGGTTTGCGCCAGTTTGGTCGCGAAGTAGAAGACCTTCAGAGTCAGCGTCAGCAGTGTCGAAAGTGTTACCGATAACTGTCATGTTAGCGAGCATTGGCTTAGAGAATTCTAGACCGTCACCACCGTCGCCGTCACCTTCAATACCGCGGTTTGCGTCAGAGTTGTCAGCGGCATGCTGAACATAAACATACTGAAGCTTACCTTTATAACCGTTGTCCCAGTCTACTGAGTCATCTTGGTTAGCTGTTAAAACTAAGTGTTTCGCGTTTACCGCGCCACCGAAGAATTCTACACCGTCATCAGCGTTGCTGTGTACTTGTACATAATCAACTTCTGTACCTGAGCCAACACCACCAAACGTAATACCGTTAAGTTCGTTGTCTGGCGCAATTTCAAAACCAGCGTATTTCACTACTACGTATTTAAGGATACCAGAGCTGTCTGTATCGTCTGTACCACCAAATACTGCACCCTCTTCTGCACCTTCAACCTGAAGCGCACAATCAGAACCGTCTTGCGGGCATTTAGTCGATGTACCGTTACCAAGAATAACCACACCACCCCATTGACCAGCACCAACTTCGTCGCCTACAACATCATTGAATGAAGTCATGATGATTGGAGAAGATGCTGTACCTTCTGCTTCAATTTTAGAGTCACGGCTAACTACAAGGTAATCTGCACCAGTGCGACCAAAGATGACTGTACCTTCTTCGATTGCTAGCGTTACGCTGTCTGCTTTGTCGTTACCAATAAATACTGGACCTTCAAGTGCCCACACTGTGTCATTAGTTAGCGTGATAACGCCTTGATCGTCAGCATCATCAGCTGTTAAACGACCAGAAAGAACGCGTACTTCAACCGACTGGCCGAACGCATCAGAAACTTCACCACTTAGGAAAGAGCTTACTTCACCTGGAGCTGTATCATCTGAACCAGTATCGCCACCAGTATCGCCACCAGTGTTTCCACCGTTATTATTAGTTACGCTGTTATCAATATCACCTTCACTGATATTAATATCGCCGCCACAGCCTGCTAGAACAAGTGCAGTAGCAATAGCTGAAGCCTTGAAAAGTTGCTTAAGTTCCATGTGTTTCTCCAGGTACGGTATAGTTATGGATTTTGAAAACGCGGAAACTTTAACTGAGGTAGATGACACATTTGTTACATTAAGTCGCTGTAACAAAAGTTTCATAGAAAAAGTTCAATTTTGGGCTAAAAAAACGTTTAGAAGACTTACTTTGGCAACTGGGGATTTGTTTTTTGTATATTTTTCCAAAACTTAATTGGTAAAAACCTGAATTTATTGACCGAACGTAGACTCTATTTTTTGTCAACCGCCCCCTTCTTTCAATCCCAATTAGTCAGTTTTCGTCAATATACTCTTTTGATTTGTGACGCAATTATGACATAGCAGGTAGAGTGAAGTAGACTTTAAAAAGGCTTCCACCTAAAAAACTTGTTGATTTGTTCAGCGGCATTAGAGTGGTTAGCGTTATTCTGAATGGCACTTTTTATTCGTCAAGCAGTCGGCGTTGGCGTACCAGTACGTCTTCACGAATGGGGAAATATCCGTCTCTT
This sequence comes from Alteromonas sp. BZK5, assembly GCF_014349115.1. NCBI lineage: Bacteria > Pseudomonadati > Pseudomonadota > Gammaproteobacteria > Alteromonadales > Alteromonadaceae > Alteromonas > Alteromonas sp. BZK5. Next base: position 37,096 of record NZ_JACSOE010000003.1, read on the forward strand.
AACACCTGCTGCTGCCCTTCCTGTGACAAGATATAGCGCAAAAACTCTCTTTCCAGAGTAGGTAAAGGCTCACCAGGCTTTTTATTTATCACTAAATAAAGAAAACGGGCAAACGGATACGTTTCGTTGCGCACCGTATCAATAGAAAGAGGGATTAAGCTATCTAGCGACTCACCTAAAGGCAGAGCGCGAACTCCTGCGGTTTTATAGCCGTAAGCGGCATAGCCAATCGCGCCTGTACCGCTGGCCACGGACAATACTACAGATGCAGAGCCAGGTTGTTCGTTTACCGTATTCTTAAAGTCACCATCGCACAGCGCCATCACTTTAAACAAGCCGTAAGTACCCGATACTGAATTTCGACCGTACAGCCTGATAGGAGAACGATAGCCTATATCGTCAACGCCGAGCTGAGACCAATTGGTAATGGCTGTATTGCTGCCACAAAACTGGGTTTCAGAAAACACCGCGTCAACTTGCTCAAGGGTCATACCCGGCAGCGGATTGCGTCTATCCACAAAAATGGCGATGGCATCCATTGCCACTTTTAATACCGTAGGCGGGTAACCGTGGGTTCGCGTAAAATCCCGTATTTCACTGGGTTTTAGTTCTCGGCTCATAGGGCCTATGGTGGCAGTACCTTCAATAAGTGCCGGCGGAGCGGTAGATGAACCTGACGCCTGTATTTGAAAGCCGACCTGAGGATAAAGGGTTTTGAATTCCTGTGACCAAAAGGTCATTAAGTTTGCCAGCGTGTCTGAGCCAACAGAGGATATTTTTCCTGCCACCCCAGGCTTACGTTCATAGGCAGGTACTTGATAGCTACCAGAAGCAGATGACGAGCTTTGAGTATTTTGAAAATCAGCCAGGGCTCCAAATGGTAACAATAAGCCTATTACTAAAAGTAACGTTGAAAGGCGGTAGCGTTGCCCTTTCATCTTGTCATGCTTTTTGCTCACCAACACTTCTCGCCTCTTAGGGTTACAGTTGCTCTGCAATCAACTCGTTATCCAGCACAAACGAGAAATTGCTGCCCTCACCCAATGTACTGGTTATATCTAAACGGGAATTATGATGACTTAGTACATGTTTTACAATGGAAAGACCTAAGCCAGAGCCACCGGTTTTGCGAGAGCGCGCTTTATCCACGCGATAAAAGCGCTCGGTAAGGCGGTTTAGATGATTTGGCTCAATACCATCACCGTTATCTACCACAGAAAATTGCGCGCCATTGGGTTTACGTCGCCAGTACACATTAATTTCACCACCGGCAGGTGTGTAGTGCACCGCATTGAACACCAAGTTTGAGCAAGCGCTGCGCAGTTCGGTCTCTACACCGAAAACATAGAGTTCTTTGTCGATGTGGAAGTTTATTGTGTGGTTTTTCTCTTTATTAAGCGCCTGCGCTTCTCTTTCCACTTGCGCAAGAACCACAGGAATATTCACAACATTTTCGTAGATGCGTTCCGAGCTTGCTTCAATGCGCGACAACACCAGCAAGTCTTCTATCAAGTTTTGCATACGGTGGGTTTGCGATGTCATTTCTTTCATCGCTTTTTGCATGAATGGATCGGAGTCTTCATCAATAGGAAGAATTTCAAGGTATCCGTTAATGACCGTTAGCGGTGTACGCAATTCATGAGACACATTTGCCACAAAGTCCTTACGCATTTCTTCAAGCTGGGACACCCGCGTTATGTCACGGGCAATCAGCAACAAATGCTCATCGCCATAAGGCATAATCCGGTATTCAAAGGTTTTGTTGGGGTTGGTAGGTGACGGTACTTCAATGGGGTATTTATAATTCCCTGCATGAAAGTACTGAATAAACTCCGGATGGCGCAACAAGTTGTCGATTCGACGCCCAGAGTCTTGCGGCCATTTAAGCCCTAAATCCAAGCGAGCAAGGCGGTTACACCAAATAATGCAGGCCTTAGCATCAACCACTACCGCCGCATCAGGCAAGGCTTCAGACCCCTCTCTAAAACGCTTTACCAATTCACCAAGCTCTTTACGCTTATTGCGGTTACGACGCTGAAGGTAATAAATCCCTTCATAAATATGTTCCCACACGCCACGCACGGTAGGTGGAGACATTTTACGACTATGCCATAACCAGCGATTTAGCTTGTAAAGATGCCAGTAGTTAAATAGCAGTAGCAGGGTTGCGCCAATGGCAACGGCGAATAACATATCATCTAGATACCACCCGACTAGCGCAAAAACCACAAGGAATAGCACTAAGCGCAATGTACTTCTCAACCAAGAGAACGGGTAATACATGAAATAGCTCGCGTTGTTAAAGGTGGAATTGGGCGCATGCCCAGATGGCGCAGCGACATCAAGGGAATAACACCATGTTACTCCCTAAACACTACATTTATTACAGCTTAGTAGAAAAACGGTAACCCGCGCCGCGTACTGTTTGGATCATAGCATCATGTCCGTGGCGAGAGATAGCTTTGCGTAGACGTCGAATATGTACATCTACCGTTCTGTCTTCTACATAAACATTGGTTCCCCAAACATTATCTAGCAGTAGCTCTCGGCTATAGACACGTTCTGGGTGCGTCATAAAGAAGTGCAACAACTTAAATTCAGTCGGCCCCATGTCTAACGGTTCTTCATTCGCCATTACGCGATGTGATACCGGTTCAAGTTTAAGACCATTAAATTCAATGGGCTCCTCGCTTGATGTAGGCGTTACTCTTCGCATCACTGCTTTGATTCTTGCCACAAGCTCTTTCGGCGAGAATGGTTTAGTAACGTAGTCATCAGCACCTGCATCCAGGCCGCGAATTTTGTCTTCTTCCTCGCCACGGGCTGTAAGCATGATAACGGGAATGTCACGAGTAAACTCGTGCTGCTTTAAACTTTTAGCTAGCTGTACACCGCTTCCTCCCGGCAACATCCAATCTAATAAGATTAAATCTGGGTAAGGTTCGCAAATTTTTTCTTGCGCGATGTCGAAATCTTCGGCTTCAATAATGTTAAAACCAGATTGCTCAAGCACAAACTTAAGCATTTCACGGATAGGCGCTTCGTCCTCAACCACCAACACTGTACGAGACATCGTAATATTCCTGCTCATTTTTAAACGCCGTTATTATTAATGTGGTCTGTGACAGTTTTATTAAAACGATTACATTTATGTGTCAAGTTTAATACAAGCTTGTTCCAAAGTTTAAAACCATAATCTTGTTTATTCATACGATTACGCATATTCTTGAAATTACATAAAACCGACTGTTATTGTTGCAAAGGTGAGCAACTACCAAGCGTTGTCGGTGATTTAAAAGGTCTGATGTAACAGGGGTGTGTTTATCGATGGCTGCGGTCAAGACAGGGTTATCAAGGAAACTCTTAGCCAGAGTGTTGTCAGTGTACTTTTCTCTCACGCTGCTAGTGACGGTAGGACAGATCTTTACAGAATACCTCAGCACGAAAAATCACGTTGAAGGCGAGCTTCAAACGCTAAAAAACACCTTTTCTTCTAGCCTGACCCGCGCTTTGTGGGAACTTAACCACGACCAAGTGCGTGCCATCGCCGAAGGCCTTATGTCATTGCCTATTGTTGAAGGGCTTCAAGTTCGTGGTGAAAACGGTAACTACATTGCCGAGTACGGCATCCGTGCTCAGCGCTCTCCTGCTCCGGTTGACCGTGAAATAATTGAAGATCATCCCGGCGGCGTATTTAGCTACAGCTTCCCACTAGTATTTAAATTCTCAGGTCGCGAATCTACGGTTGGCGACGTTACCTTGTATTCTAGCTTTGATACTATTTTTAGCCGTATTGAAGTAGGCGTATTTTTTCTTATCGGTAATGCGTTAGTAAAAACCACCTTTCTGGTCTTCTTGTTCATGACCGCATTTCGCACCATGCTTTCTGAACCGCTGCAAACCATTACCGAGCAAATGGGTAATTTCGATCCTCAGCACCCAGAAGAGAGCAAACTCAGCATAAAGCTCGATGATGACAACGAGCTATTACAGCTTAAGGAATCTTACAACCACGTTATTGACGACCTGATTATTTCAAACAATAAGCTGAAAGACGCGCAGAATGAACTCACTCTTGCCAACAAGAAGCTAGACGACCAAAACCTGATTTTAGAACAAGAAGTGGCAAAGAAAACCGCATCGTTGTCTCAGATCATGCTCGACTTAGAGCAGCAAAAAGACGAGCTTATTGCCCACCAGCGAGAGCTTCGCCAGGAAAACGAAAATCGTCAGTATATAGAAGCCGAACTGCGCAAACGTAACCAAGAGCTAGCCAGTTCGATGGATACACTTCATCAAGCGCAAGAGCAATTGGTCGAGTCGGAGCGCATGGCGTCGCTTGGCGGTCTGGTGGCCGGTATCGCGCATGACGTAAACACGCCATTAGGCGTGAGCGTGACCGCAGCCAGCTTTTTACAAGAGCGACTTAACAATTTAAAAACCGACTTCGAAGATAAAAGCCTGACCAGTAAGAACATGGCAAGCTTCATCGATGAAGCGGAACAAACTGCGCTACTACTTTTAAGTAACCTAGAGCGCGCATCTGACCTTATCGCCAGCTTTAAACAGGTGGCCGTTGACCAAACCAGCGAGACCGAGCGCGAATTTGTGTTGGGCGACTATATTAACGAGATCATTCAGTCGCTTAAGCCCAGTTTTAAGCATACTGAACATCAAATTAACGTATCCTGCCCCGACAATTTAGTTGTGACCTGTGCACCTGGTGCCATCGCTCAAATCGTTACCAATATGGTGGTTAATTCAATCACACACGGCTTTGAAAACAATGTAGCGGGCACAATCACGTTAGATGTGAAAGAAGCCGGTGAAAACGTGGTGATTAACTACCAAGATGACGGAAAAGGTTTAAGCGAAGAAGAGCTCAGTAAGTTGTTTGATGCCTTCTTTACTACCAAACGCGGAGAAGGTGGTAGCGGTCTAGGCACACATATTATGTACAACCTGGTTACACAGTCACTGCATGGACATATAGAGGCCGACAGTACGCTTGGCAACGGCTTACAGTACACCATTCGTTTTCCGAAAAAGAGTGCTTAACCTTTCTTGCCACTATCAATCTAAGGTGCCCGCTTTCTAGGGCCTTTTATTCAATTGCACCGCGAGTCTTACGTTGGTAGGCTTGCGCCCTATTTTTATCAAGAGAATGCTTACACTATGTGGTTTAAAAATGTAAAAGCCTATCAAATTACTCAGCCGTTATCGCTAGACGAGGGCGATTTAGAACGTGCCCTTAACGAACACGCTTTTCGCCCATGCGGCAGCCAGGATTTAGCAACCATGGGGTTCGCCTCTCCGTTTTCTCAGGCGGGTAAGCAAGGCACCATGTTCCATGTTGTTCAACAGCGTTTTTGGATAACCCTAAAGAAACAGGAAAAGATCTTGCCCGGCGCAGTGGTAAATGCCGAGCTTGACGAAATGGTGGCCAAAATTGAAATGGAAACCGGTTCGCCAGTAGGTAAAAAAGCCAAGGCAGATCTTAAACAAGAAATTCAAACCCGCTTGCTGCCCCAGGCATTTACGAAAAACACCTACACTCACGGCTTTATTTCGCTTGCTGACAACTTAGTCGTAGTAGACGCATCATCTGATGGCAAAGCCGAAGCCTTTTTGGCCATGGTAAGAAAAGCCATAGGCTCACTTCCAGTAGTGCCATTTACGCGTAGAAGCCTTCAAAGCGAGCTTACGCACTGGGTTACTGAGTCAACACCAGAAGGTGTAGGTCTACTTGAAGAAGCTGAGCTTAAATCTACCGATGACACGGGCAGCGTTATTCGTTGTAAGAACCAGCCGCTAGATAGCGAAGAAATTAGTATTCATTTGGATGCCGGTAAGTTGGTTCAAAAGGTAGCATTCGAATATGCAGAGACGTTAACGGCTATTATGTGCGAGGATGGCGCCATTAAACGTGTTAAGTTCACCGATCGGATTAAAGAAGAAACTGACGATGTGCCAAAAGATCAGGTTGAAGCGCGTCTTGATGCAGAGTTCGCGCTTATGTCAGCCGAAATTTGTACACTGCTAAACTTCCTTCGTGGTGCGCTTAATCTTAACGACGATAGTTTATAAACGAACGGCAAATAAATATTAAGCCGATGAGAAAGATAGCCTAGCGCTATCGAAAAGCCTAATTACCTTGGGGTAGTTAGGCTTTTTTTTAGGGCCTGTTAATTAACTTACTTGTTTGAACTGGCAATTGTCATGTAGCGCAAATGCTTCTTAGCTTTTTTGCTAGCCTTTTTCCTAGCCTTTTTCCTAGCTTTTGCAACAAAGTTGCCCAACCGCTTTAAGTGGGATAGTGAATAACCACAATAAAGCGCGTTTCTCCTACTTCATCTCGATAACCGTGGGGCTGGTCTGCGCGCAATATACATTGCTCTTGCGCTTGATAGGTTTGCCATTGACCATCTTGCAAAACCCCTAACTTTCCTTGTAGTACGTGAATATGTTCGGTGACGCCTATTTGATGCGCCGAAGAGTGCTGCTCATGAAAGTCCGTTAAGCATAGTTCAAACATTTCAAACTGGGTGGCTGAGTTAAACGGAAATAGCGTTTTTATGGTTACGTTTGGGTCGTTAGCGAACTTGTTATCGGCACGTTGGGACGTAGGTGCGGTTTCATCACCTGACAAGAAAGAAGAAAAAGAACACGCAAGACCGGTTGCTATCTTCCACAAGGTAGCGATTGTGGGGCTGGACTCACCTCGTTCTATTTGCCCCAACATGGCTTTAGACACTCCCGTCAACTGCGCGGTTTTATCAAGGGAAAGCCCCCGAGTTTTACGAACAGACTGCAGGTGCTGTGCAATACTTCTTGAAATAGCAGAAGGCTGCGCATTTGCTTTTGTCATGTAATGAAGGCCTTTTATTTTGTCGCTGATGTTAATAAAAAAGTTGTGCGCTATAACGCACAGATGTTAAATTACCTATTGTACGTTATAGCGCACAAAAAGGTAGAATATCACATTCGATAGACTCTAGAAGCGTGTTTTTATCGCTCAGTCGATTCCAAATCGAAATTCCATCACGAGGGTTTTCATGAGTAAATGGAAGTTAAGTCATATCAGCGCAGGGCTAACCGCGGTTACAGTAGGTTACAGTAGCTCTGTTGTCATTATCATTGATGTAGCGCGTAAGGCCGGCGCCAGCAACGACATGGTAGTGAGTTGGTTGTTGGCGCTTGGGCTCGGTATGGGCATTACCTGCATTCTGTTTTCGTGGCTATCCAAACTGCCCGTTGTTACCGCTTGGTCTACCCCTGGCGCGGCCTTTTTGTTAACCAGTGTCGATGAGTACCGTTTAAGTGAAGCCATTGGTGCATTTATACTATGTGCCTTGCTTTCTCTTGTAACAGCGCAAAGTCGTAGCCTGCTTAAACAAATAAGCCGAATTCCTCCAGCAATCTCATCGGCGCTTTTGGCCGGCATTCTCTTACCTATATGCCTTGCGATATTTAGTGATGTTAATGACGCGCCGTATTTAGTCGCATTATTTATCGCGACTTATTTAGTAGGAAGCCGACTATTCCCCCGCTACCTTATGCTGCTGTTGCTGGTCATGTCGGTGACCATTAGTTTGTTTATGAGTAGTGTAGATGGTGTAGTTGCTTTACCAAGCGACTCACCTGGGCTGTCATCAATGTTCACCCTGCCCGAGCCTATTTGGGTAACGCCCACTTTCTCACTGAGTGCTGCCATTGGATTAGCATTTCCCCTTTTTCTTATCACCACGCTTTCTCAAAACTTGCCAGGCATAGCTATTCATCACGCCCATGGCTATACGCCCGACCACAAACCCATTTTGTCAGGCATTGCCATTGTTCAAGCCTTATTAGCACCTTTCGGTGGTTTTTCCTTTAACTTAGCGGCGATAACGGCAGCGCTATGCATGGGCGAGCAAGCGGATAATGAAAAGTCGCAGCGCTATAAAGCCGCTATAGCAGCGGGGGTGGCGTATTTGTTCATGGGGCTATTTGCGTCTGTGGTCGTTGCGCTATTTGTGAATATGCCCAGTATCATTATTCACCTGCTTGCTGGACTAGCCTTATTAGCTACGCTGCAAGGAGCGGTGGTTCGCGCTATGGAAGTAGAGCACCACAGGGCTCCTGCGTTGCTTACCATGCTGTGTACGGCGTCAGGGTTTAGTTTATATTCCATGACCTCAGCGGTTTGGGGATTGGGGTTAGGTTTATTGCTGCTTTACGTTCAAAAGAAGCCTGTTAGCGCGTAGCAGCATTTGTTTGCTTTGTGCTGTTTCATTGTCAGCTTTCCATTTGTCAGCTTCCCCTAACGAAAAGGCCGGTACTGAAGTTGTGCTTCTGTACCGGCCTTTGCAGTATTTTGTAGCTTAAAATACTTACAAGAAGATTTGCTTCGCTGCGCTTGCAAGCTCTTCAAACTCACCAGAGTGAAGCTCGCCCATATCTTCAACCACACCGCGCTGAATAGCTAAGTTTAAGATCGCATCTTTTTGACTGTCTACCGCACCTGAGACTGCAGCGCCAACACGAACGAAATCAATGTAGGTTAACTCTTCTGGCATGTAGCTTAGGTCTTTCCAATTTTTTGAAACGTTAACGAAAGTTTCTCCGAAGCCCCACTCTGTCATAATACTTGCACCAATACGGCCAGCTAATTTATCGATTGCCACTTCAAGAAATGAAGGGTTCGCAAAGACTTCAGGGTGACGCTCAGCCTCGGTCAAAATAGGCAGAACACCAATGTTGTGAACCAGTGCCGCTAGTGTCATGGTATCCATGCTCATTTCACGCTTTTTGGTACGCGCTATGTAGAGCTGAAGCACCGCCATAGAGTTAGCCACGATATTAACTGTATTTGCCCACTCTTGTTGTAAATAGCGTGCAACTACATCGTTTTTAGAGACGAATAATTGCTCCATAGCGAGTGCAGTAGAGATGTTTTTAATTTGGCGTAAACCAATTCGTGTAACCGCTTGGCTGATCGAGGTCACTTTTACGCTGCGGCCCATATAAGCACTGTTCGCAATTTTGATCATTCTTGCGCTAAGTGATGGATCTTGACCAATCACATCACCCATCGCGTTTAAGTTAATATCGGGATCGTCTGCCGCTTTGCGGACTTTCAATGCAATAGCTGGAAGCGTGGGAAGGACGAGTGTGTCATTGTTAATTTTTTCAACCAAAATGGTTGAAAGCGCGTTCTGTGTAGACATATTTCTACCCTTAGAAAGTTCCAAATAGCCTCGTGAAGGCGATAGGTTGCTTTACCAGTTAATCATCTCGACCACCAGCAAAACTGATGACTAAAATAGATTCGATGTTTGTGCGTTGCATTCCGTGCGTTAACTTACATAGGCCTCTATGCTTCACGCTAAAATACAAACCGTTTATTGTTTTATTATGGTATTTCTATCACCATACTATAGTAGCGCTTTAGTTTCGACCAACTAAAAAATACAGTGTCGATGCGAATTATTAGCAACGGTAGAACCACCAGAGCTTTTTTTAAAAGTATAGTCAACCGGTAGCAAACCACTATTGATATTAAGCAAATATTTTTCATACTTTTGTATTAAATCAAAAGCATAGCTATAGTGAGCTATCTATTCACCGCCCCGCATACTGTAAATCAATGCGGTTAAACCACACGGTAAGAGTCATTATGAAAAAAACAATTACAACTTATTCTCCTATTGCAGCTGCAGTAGCGGGTTTATTTATGCTGACCGCGTGCAGCAAAAGCGCCGATACAACACCAACTCAAACAGCAAAGCCTGAAACCGCTTCTGAGCAAACCTTACTTGTTGATGAGTCTCGCTTGTCTATTTATCACGGCGTAGATCTTACCAGCGATTTGTCACACCTTAGTGACAATCAACACAAAATGCTTTCACTGTTAATTGATGCATCGAAAATCATGGACGACTTGTTCTGGAAACAAGCGTTCTTTGAAGATAAAGATGCATTTCTTTCGTCAATTAGTGACGAAAAAGTTCGCCACTTTGCAGCGATAAACTATGGACCTTGGGATCGCTTAAATGGCGATACGCCTTTTTTAAGTGGCTATGAAGACAAAGCGCTGGGCGCTGAGTTCTACCCCCATGATATGGAAAAAGAGGAATTTGCCACGGCAGATTTTGGCGACAAACAAGGCCTTTATTCCATGGTGAAGCGCGATGAAGCGGGCAACCTTTATTCGGTTCCTTATTCTGAAGCCTTTAAAAGCGAATTAATGAAGGCGTCTGACTTACTTAAAAAAGCGTCAGAGCTTGCTGAAGATGAAAGCTTTAAACAATATTTGCAGCTGCGTTCTGAAGCCCTACTATCAAACGACTACCTGGCTTCTGACATGGCGTGGATGGATATGAAAACCAACCCTGTTGAGCTGGTTATCGGTCCTATTGAAAGCTACGAAGATCAGCTCTTTGGCTATCGCGCAGCGTTTGAAGCCTATGTACTCATTAAAGATTTAGCATGGAGTGAAAAGCTAGCTAAATACGCGGCCTTCTTACCTGAATTACAGCAAGGCCTTCCGGTTGCTAAGGCATATAAAGCGGAAATGCCAGGTTCTGATGCAGACCTTAACGCTTATGATGTTATTTATTATGCCGGCCACTCTAATGCAGGCAGTAAGACCATTGCAATTAACTTGCCCAATGACGAGCGAGTACAGCTAGAAAAAGGTACCCGCCGTCTGCAGCTTAAAAACGCAATGCGTGCAAAGTTCGATACAATTTTGGTGCCTATTGCGGATACGTTAATTGTACCAGAGCAACGTGAACACATTACGTTCGACGCCTTTTTCGCGAACACCATGTTTCATGAAGTGGCACACGGTTTAGGGATTAAGAATACTCTAGATGGTTCAGGGACTGTGCGCGGAGCACTTAAAGAGCATGCGTCGGCTCTTGAAGAAGGCAAAGCGGATATTCTAGGTTTGTACATGGTGCAAAGTCTTCTTGAAAAAGGTGAAATCACTGAAGGTACACTAGAAGATTATTACGTTACCTTTATGGCTGGCATCTTCCGTTCTGTGCGCTTCGGCGCAAGCTCTGCACACGGAAAAGCGAACATGATCCGCTTTAACTTCTTTGCCCAGCAAGGCGCCTTCGAGAAAACAGAAGACGGCATGTATCGCGTAAATATGGAGAAGATGGGCGCCGCAGTAGAAGCACTATCTGAACTAATCCTTACGTTACAAGGTGACGGCGATTACGATGGCGTAGCGAAGCTAGTAGAAACTATGGGTGTAATTAAACCCGATCTTGCTTCAGATTTAGCGCGCCTAGAGGCAGCGAGCATTCCAGTTGATATTCACTTCAACCAAGGTAAGAAAGTACTGGGGCTTGCTAACTAAGTAAGTACTGTACTCATAAAATAAAAATGCCGCCCTGAGATAACTATCAAGGGCGGCATTTTTGTATTCCTATCTTTCCACGCTACTCTACGTGTTGCTTCATATTTTCAGTGTAAGGAGGCCAGCCTAGCGGTTTGCCTGCCAACACGTGAAGGTGAATGTGATATACCGTTTGACCACCGTATTCATTACAGTTCATTACCGTACGAAAGCCTTGGTCAGCAAACCCTTGCTCCTTTGCAATTTTTGCTGCAACAAATGACAAGTGCCCCACCACTTCGCGATCTTCTTCGGCTATATCATTTACCGTTGCAATTTGCTTTTTCGGAATAACCAGAAAGTGAGTCGGTGCCTGAGGGTTTATATCTTTAAACGCCAGCGCCAATTCATCTTCGTACAATATATCCGCTGGAATTTCCTTGCTGATGATTTTGTCAAATATTGTTTCTGCCATATCTCACTTCCCTTACCAATTAGGTGATTACCAATTATGTTAGCGGTGTTAAAACATTTGCCTGCGAACATAATTAAAAATTAAGTGCTATTGTGCGGCGCTGGGGCACATTCTCATGCGAATAACCCCCTCATACGAAGAATAGCGCCCTTTTTCTTTACTTAAGCGAAAACAAACCACAGTAGTATTACGCCCAACGCCAAGCGATAGATAACAAAAGGCAGCATGCCGATACGCGATATCCAGCTTAGGAACAAATAGATACAAAGGTATGCACTTACGAATGAAAACGCCGCGCCATAAAGCAACGCATACCAGTCTACCGCTTCGTTGGCATTAAGCAGGTCGAGAGTGGCTAAAAGCCCCGCGCCTAAAATAACTGGAATAGACAGCAAAAAGGAAAAGCGTGCACACGCTTCGCGCTTAAGGCCTAACATCAAACCTGCGGTCATCGTAATACCTGAGCGAGATGTACCAGGAATGAGTGCCAATACTTGGGCTAACCCGATATAGATGGCTTGCTTAAGTGTCAGTCCTTCAAGCTCTTGTTCGCGTTTTGCAGTGGCATCGGCGTACCATAGCAGCAAACCAAAAATAATAGTGGTACCCGCTATTACCAGCGCTGTACGTGCGTTTTCTTCTATCCAGCCTTTCATTAAAAAGCCAATAATAACCGCTGGAATAGTTGCCACAATAACGTACCAAGCAAGCTTACTGTCGGTAGATTGTTGTTTGCTAAACCCTTGTGTTACCCAAGCTACGGTCATCTGAGCGATTTCTTGACGAAAATAGATCATAACCGCAAGCAGGCTTCCCACATGAACGGCGACATCAAACGCTAAGCCCTGACTTACCCAACCAAAAAGTTCAGCGGGCAACAACAAGTGTCCAGAGCTGCTGATAGGAAGAAATTCAGTAACGCCTTGAATAATTGCTAAAATAATAATTTCAAAAAGTGTCATTCCTTTGCTTAACTCCAAGTAAAGTCAATCGGCCATAATTGCTGTTTCTGTTTATCAAAGTTTTGCCACATTTTGGCATAGGTTTCTTGCGTTTCAGGGTGAATGTCGTTGGGAACAAGTTCAGCTAACGGCCAAAGCACAAACGCGTTGTAGCAAATCTCTTCGCGAGGTAAAACCACAGGGGTTGTGGTCACCTTACTATCATAGGTAAGCAAGTCGAGATCAAGGGTTCTGGCACAGAATTTTTTGTCTGTATGCACCCTACCATTGTCTTTTTCAATGGCTTTAAGAATTGCGCACACCTCTTCTATACTTTTTGATGTCGTCGCCCGAGCAGCGGCGTTATAAAAAGGGCTTCCATTGAAGCCCACCGCTTCGCTCTCGTAGACCGAAGACACTGCAACATCTGAGAAGTGCTTTTTCAGGGCAACTAAAGATTGCTTGGTGTAATGCTCACGTTCAATATTAGAGCCAATGCTGATTAAGATGGTGTGTTGTGACATTAATTGCGCTCTTTACGCATTTCAACAGCAACCGTTTGCGCATTGGGAAGGATATTAGGCTTAACAATTTTAAGCGTTATTGACGCAACGGTGAAATTATCAAGAACGGCGTCCATCACTTTATTACCTAGAGCTTCAAGTAGCTCAAATGTGCTTTCTTTGCCTACTTCTACAATACACTCTGCCACTTTTGCATAGTCTACAGTGTCTGCAACATCGTCGCTTTGCATCGCAGCGCTTAAATCAACATCAAGTGTTACATCAAGAAGTAGCTGGGTGGTTCTTACTCGCTCCCAATCATAAACACCAATCAGGGTGTCTACTTCAAGCCCTGTTATATAAATTTTTCCCATGGAATTTTTCATCTTGTACTGTTATCAAACCAGTTTTTCGCCGTTTTTATTGGTCCTACTACTGGTCTTACTACTGCGCTTTCACCCACATATTGCTGGTAAACGGTGGTATATCGCGTTTGGATGGAGTAGCTTTACGCTTGTGTGGCACAACTATACCGCTGTATGACAACTGGGAGCAACCAAGGTTTCACAATTTAATGCGACTACCCCCCCGTTGAACTTGCACACACCAAATTTAACGTAATAAAAGGCAATATTTTTAATAATTAGAATGACAAAATGATTTCGCTAACTCTTTTGATGATCGCTGTTGCCTATCTTTTCGGTTCACTTTCAAGTGCTGTGGTTATAAGCCAGCTGTTTGGTTTACCAGACCCACGAACCGCCGGCTCTAAAAACCCAGGTGCTACCAATGTGTATCGACTGGGCGGTCGTGTTCCAGCACTCCTCGTGCTTGTCATGGATATACTAAAAGGCACTATTCCCGTTTACGGCAGTTACTTTCTGGGCATAGAGCCAATTATGTTAGGCGTCATTGCTATTTTTGCGTGCTTAGGGCATATCTTTCCGCTCTATTTTGGTTTCAAAGGTGGAAAAGCCGTCGCCACTGCGTTTGGCGCTATGCTGCCTATTGGGCTCGATTTAGCAGGTTTGCTTATTTTGAGTTGGGTAGTAGTGGTGTTTCTTACAGGCTATTCTTCATTGGGCGCGCTTATCGCAGTATCTCTTGCGCCGTTATTTACATTTTTGATTAAGCCTTTATATACCGTGCCCGTGGCAATGCTTTCGCTGCTTATCATTCTACGCCACAAAGACAACATTGCCCGTCTTTTAGCGGGCAATGAAAGTAAAGTATGGGATAAGGGAAAAGTTAAAGAGTAAGCGCCTTTTCCAGCACATCTAACTTACCATCTATCGGCGTAACCGGCGCAATGCCAAGTATTTTGGCCAACGCAGGATAAACCTCCAGGTTGCTAAACACAGGTAGGGTGGTATTCGTTTTAAACGCAGGTCCCACTGCAACAAATGTCGCCCCCATATCAGGCAGCGTGTTCATGTAGCCATGCCCACCTTTACTAATATGCATGCTGTTGGCGTTTTTAAAGCGTGCTGGCGGGGCTATCTCAATAATAATATCGCCGGTTCTATTTCCCACTTCCATATGTCGCTCAGCGCGCTGGGTATCATTGAGCACAATGTAACGGTTTTCGGCTATATGGGTAAGACGTTCTGTTTCTTCGGTGATTTGTTTATCGTTCACGCCCACTTTGGCGTAAAGATGAACTTGCGCTCCCTCATTTTCAATAATGAAGCTATCAGGTATAGATAAAGACTCAACTTCTATAAGCTGACTTTCATCAATGGGTGTCATGCCGTGATCCGACACCACTACCAAGTTTACCGGCAAATCTAATGCGTTAATGCGTTCATAAAGTTGACCAATAAGCGCATCCACTTCCTGCACCGCATCATTGGTTTTGTCGGCAAAAGGTCCTTCATCATGTCCAACCGAATCGGTAAGCGAGAAATAACCCGCAATAAAGCGAGGGCGCGACACCTCAGGCAGTTTCAACCAAGTTATAATTTGATCTACCCGCTGCTGGTAATCGGCGTATTTAGAGTAGTGATAGAAGTAGCTAGGCAAGGTACCTGATATGCGTGAATCAGACTCTGGCCAGAAGAAGGTAGCTGCCTTCATGCCATGATATTCCACTAAGTTCCATAGCGGCGTTGCCGTAATCCACGTGCTGTCCATGCCGCCGTAACCCAGCTTGTACTGCGCGTAGCCTTCTTTCGTTGGGCGAGACTTATCAAAAAATCGATTGTTCACGATGCCGTGGTGTTTCGGTAATAACCCAGTGATAAGTGAAATATGGTTGGGAAAGGTATTTGAAGGATAAACAGGGGTCATAGACGACGCTCTTACCCCTTTCTTTGCAATAGCACCAAGGTGTTGCGCGTTGTGTAATTCGATATAGTCGTGGCGAAATCCATCAAGAGAAATGAGCACGACATACTGATCTTGCTGCTCTTGCTTCAGGCCTTTTACAAGGTCATTCAAGGGTGCTTTGCTTGATGCAAATGCATTGGACGCAGTGAGCGCTGCAAAGGTAAGCGAAATAAATAACGACAATGCTAAATAGAATAGCAGTGCATTTTGTTTTGTTCCGTCTGTTGCTAAGCGCATGGTGTTTAACGTCCTTACTCAATGTTCATTTTAGTAAAACAAAAGGCAATGGAATGCGCTCCCATTGCCTTTTATTTATGCTTTTTTGTTTTACCTGCTTGCTATGCTCAATATTTCCCCAGTGAACTTAGGGAAGACATAGTAGCGTTTACAACGAGGTGTGGCGCCTAATTACCGGTTTTTTATGAATACCTAAATCGCCGATAAAGTATCAAGGGGCCAGCGCGGCTTGGCTTGTGAAGACAAGGCCAAGGTTTCCCCTGCTTTCAAACGCTGCATGCCCGCATAGGCAATCATGGCACCATTGTCTGTACAATACGCTAAGCTAGGATAAAACACCTCACCTTTTAGCTCTTGCATCAGGGCTTTCATCTCACTGCGCAACATCGTATTTGCACTTACGCCGCCAGCAATAACCAAACGCTTCATGCCAGTCTGCTTTAATGCTCGCTTACATTTTATAATAAGCGTATCAACTACTGCTTCTTGAAACGCGTAGGCAATATTCGCTTTTATTTGCTCAGCATCACCACCGGTTAGGTCAGCATCGCGAATGGTGTTCGCCGCAAAGGTCTTTAAACCACTGAAACTGAAATCTAGTCCTGGTCTGTCGGTCATCGGGCGAGGAAACTTATAGTGTCCCGCTTCTCCCTTTTCAGCCAATCTTGCTAAAAGAGGGCCGCCTGGGTAATCAAGGCCAAGTAACTTGGCGGTTTTATCAAAGGCTTCACCAGCGGCATCATCAATAGACTCACCAAGTACTTCATATTGACCAATGCCTTCGACTTTAACTAGCATTGAGTGGCCACCTGAAACCAATAAAGCAACGAAAGGAAATTCAGGTGCGTCGTCTTCAAGCATAGGCGCTAATAAATGCCCTTCCATATGATGAACGCCCACTGCTGGCACATTCCACGCGTAGGCCAATGAACGCCCGACAGACGAACCCACTAACAATGCGCCCACTAAACCGGGGCCTTGGGTAAAAGCAACGCCGTCGATCTCTGATGGTTGGGTGTTAGCGTCTTCCATAGCCTTTTCAATTAAAGGAATGATCTTTCTCACGTGGTCCCGTGACGCAAGTTCAGGCACAACACCACCATAGTCTGCGTGCAGCTTTACTTGGCTATATAGTTCGTGCGACAGCAACCCTTTTTCATCGTCGTAAACGGCGATGCCAGTTTCGTCACAAGATGTTTCTATTCCTAAAATACGCATGGGGAGTAACCCTTTTACTACTAACTTCAATGCTTCGTTTTTGGATTTGCTGTCGTCTTTTTATCACAACACGTGTTCACACAATTGTTGAGAGCCATAATGACTAAGCAAATATCAAAAACTGAGAAAATAATTCTGGCGATCTGATGCGATCATCTTTATGATCCCGCCGCGATCATAACACTACCCTAGTCAGGATCATCTGATTCCACACTTTTGATCACCATTTTTCAAAAGGGAATTAAGCAAGAGAACATTCTGAAAAGGGCGCTTATACAAGCCGAGTTAAACAACACGGTGCTTAACGAGCGCAGAGTTTACCTTTAATCCTGCATTCATGGAATGCCAGTGAACAGGTAAATGAACGGTAAATGCACAATATTGGCTATTTTTTGGCAATTCATCCTTTACTTTCTCTGTAGATATGATTAGAATTTCGCACCATTTTTAACCCGGGTGGCCTTTTTAGCGCACAATTTTACCCGGATTTACACAGTAAAAGTTTTGAGGTGAGTGTTTAATGCCTATCGTTAAAGTTAGAGAAAACGAGCCGTTTGATGTGGCGCTGCGTCGTTTTAAGCGTTCTTGTGAAAAAGCAGGTGTTCTTTCTGAAGTTCGTCGTCGTGAATTCTTCGAAAAGCCAACTTGGGAACGCAAGCGCAAGAAAGCTGCCGCTAAGAAGCGTCATCTTAAGAAGCTAGCTCGTGAAAACGCACGTCGCGTAAAACTCTACTAATATAGGGTTAAGTAACGAGTCTGAAAGGTGTTGCAATTGCAGCACCTTTCGCGTTTCTGGGCCTCTATTTTTTGGCCTTATTCTTATCGACTCCATTTTTTCCTTTTCAAATGGTTGCATTTGATTTTCAACCTGGGGCTTAATAATACCAGTCCGCATAGATGATTATCTTCTGAGTGGGCAATGATCTATGCGGATTGGTATGAACTCTACTAATAAAAAATCAGGAAACATCATGGCACTAATTGATGATTTAAAAGCTGCGCAAAAAGATGCGATGCGTGCAAAAGAAAAAGTACGTCTTGGTACTATTCGTATGGCAATGGCTGCCATTAAACAAAAAGAAATCGATGAGCAAATTACGCTAGACGACAGTGCAATCTTAGCGGTACTAACCAAAATGGTTAAGCAGCGCCAAGACGCCGCCGCGCAATACGACGCAGCCAATCGCGACGACCTAGCTAGCAAAGAGCGTGAAGAAATCACTTACATTGAAGATTTCTTACCTCAGCCTTTGACTGACGATGAGCTAAATGCACTTATCGACGAAACCATGGCTGCGACCGGAGCATCGGGTATGCAGGATATGGGTAAAGTCATGGGCGCCTTGAAACCTAAGGTTCAAGGCCGCACCGACATGGGTGCTTTGAGTGCAAAAATTAAGGCGCGTTTGAACGCTTAAACTCTGCCCTTTCGTAAAAGAGAAGCGTGTAGAAGGTGTGCATTGTCACACCTTCATTGTTCTCATTTTTACACTTCCCTGTTAAAGTAGATTACTGTTTTCATAATGTTGTAGCCTGTCGCTTGAAGCGCAGTTACGATTTGTGCTTTTCTCATTCTTTTTGAACTGAATCTTTTTTAACTAACCCTTTTTGAAAGTACCCTCATGGCTGGAAAGATACCTCGCGATTTTATAGACGACCTGCTGTCACGTACCGATGTGGTAGAAGTAGTAGATAGCCGAGTTAAACTTAAAAAAGCAGGTAAAAACTACCAAGCGTGCTGCCCTTTTCATAACGAAAAGTCGCCATCTTTCACTGTTAGTCAAGACAAACAGTTTTACCACTGTTTCGGCTGTGGCGCTCACGGTAACGCTATCTCGTTTATTATGGAGTTCGACCGCTTAGAATTTGTCGAGGCGATAGAAGAGCTAGCGCGCTATCACGGGCTTGAAGTCCCCCGTGAAAAGGGCAGTCGCCCTGCCATGAGCGAAGAGAAAAAGCAGCAACAGCAAGACGATTATGCAGTCATGGAGCAAGTTGCGCGGTTCTTCCAGCACCAGTTACGTCAAAATGGTAATAGCAAAAAAGCCATCGACTACTTGAAAAACCGTGGATTAAGCGGCGATATCGTTAAGCAATGGGAAATTGGCTACGCACCAGACAGTTGGGACGCGTTGCTAAATACCTTTGGCAAAGATCCACAGCGCATCAAGCAGCTGGTCGATTTAAAGCTGGTCAATAAAAACGACCAAGGGCGTACCTACGACTTCTTCCGCGACCGCATTATGTTTCCTATCCGGGACAAACGGGGTCGTGTTGTGGGTTTCGGCGGCCGAGTATTAGATGACGGCGGCCCTAAATACTTAAACTCGCCAGAAACCCGCATTTTCCACAAAGGCAGTGAGCTCTTTGGCTTTTATTCTGCCAGACAAAAAAATCGTAGCCTGGATACCGTCGTTATTGTAGAAGGCTATATGGACGTAGTGGCGCTAAGTCAATTCGACATTAATATTGCTACTGCTGCGCTAGGTACAGCTACCACACCTGAACATATTCAAATGCTGGTTCGCGCTACGTCTCACATTGTATGCTGTTATGACGGTGACCGCGCAGGGCGTGAAGCTGCATGGCGCGCGTTAGAAAACGCCCTGCCCGCGTTAAAAGACGGCGTGCGTATTTCGTTTTTATTCTTACCCGACGGCGAGGATCCTGACACGATGGTGCGTCAGGTGGGGAAAGATGCGTTTATGGAAATGCTAGATGACGCTATGCCGTTATCCCGCTTCTTCTTTGAAAACTTATTAAAGACGCACAATGTGGGCACGCCAGAAGGTAAAATTGCCCTTAAGAAAGCGGCAATGCCGCTTATCGAAAGCACATTAGGTGATGATCAAAAGCAAATGCTGCTGGAAGAACTAGCCAAGCACACTGGCGAGTTCGATCGGTTTAAACTTCAGCAAGATATCACCAAAGCCAATCAAGGTTCGAAGCAAGCTTATTCTCCGAATCGCAATCAAGTAAACAAGCCTAAACTATCACCGCTTCGCATGCTGATACGCTTGCTGCTTGATAAACCTGAATTAGCCACACTATGTGAAGACGTTCAAATTGATATTTTTGCGGGCAGCAACGCTGCTGGCATGGATTTATTACGCGATGTGCATCGCTATTGCGTGAGTCACCCTCAAGCAAAAACCGCGCAGCTTGTTGAAAATTTCCGCGACCATCCCCATTCTTCTACTATCGCGAAATTATTGTTACAAGAACACTTGGTTAAAGACGAGGATGCTGAACGGGTTTACAACGACAGCTTCGCTCGCTTACTGGACGGGCATTTCGATAGCCGCATTGAAACCTTAATTTCACGCTCGCGGGTTCAGCCGCTGACACAGGCGGAAAAACAGGAATTGAACCTGCTTATGAGGGAAAGGCAGAAGAGTTAACCTTGGGCAAACTGACCTAGAGGTTAGCCTGTTCTTCTGTAGGCTTTTGCACAAGGCTTTTTTAAACACTTATGTTGGTGAGATTAAGTTAACAAGATTAGTTTAGCTAAAATACGCGCTGTCTGGAATACGCGCTGTTTTATAGCTTAAAAACACTGGCTAAAAAATCGGCCATCAATCTGGTAAAACCACCGTTTATTCTGCTATACTGGCTAATTCGCTGTGGGCACAGATAAACGTGTCTCATTCACTATAAAGTGAACAAAAATACAGCAGCACGAGTAGCAAAGATATAGCCGAACATAACGGGCAGATCCGAACCCGAGCAGATGTGCATCGCAACATAATGGTTTAGACCAGCGTGGCATCGAGCATTAACGGCCTTGATACAAAAGCAGTACTACAGCAGAACGGAGAACATACCTAGACGTATGTTGTCTTTTCTATTGCAAACTAATTGAATGTGAGAAGTGTAGGTTATATGGCGCAAAGCAAGCAGTCTCAGATTAAACTCCTGATTGCAAAAGGTAAAGAGCAAGGTTACTTAACCTTTGCAGAAGTAAACGACCACCTGCCGCAAGATATTGTCGATTCTGATCAAATCGAAGACATAATCCGCATGATTAACGACATGGGAATTCAAGTTTCTGAATCAGCTCCTGATGCAGACGAACTTCTCATGCAAGAAGCGAATGCTGATGAAGATGCTGCAGAAGCGGCAGCTCAGGCACTAGCTACTGTAGAAAGTGAAATTGGCCGTACGACCGACCCAGTTCGCATGTACATGCGTGAAATGGGTACGGTTGAACTTCTTACTCGCGAAGGCGAAATTGAAATCGCTAAACGAATTGAAGATGGTATCAACCAGGTACAATGTTCAGTTGCTGAATACCCAGAAGCTATCACTTATCTATTAGACCAGTGGGATCTTTACGAAGCAGAAGAAATTCGCTTGAGCGACATCATCTCTGGCTTTGTTGATCCTAACGATGAGCAAGACCTTGCTCCAACGGCTACTCACGTTGGTTCTGAATTATCTGAAGAAGAGTTAGATGATGAAGACGACGATGAAGATGATGACGATAGTGACGAAGACGATAGCGGTGTTGACCCAGAGTTAGCCCGTGAGCGTTTCACTGAGCTTCGTGAGCAATACCTTAAAACTCGTGAAGTTATCGAGAAGAAAGGCCGTGCTCATGCTGACTCTCGCACGCAAATCAATGCATTAAGCGATGTTTTCAAAGAATTCCGCCTAGTTCCAAAACAGTTCGATCGCATGGTTAAGAACATGCGTGAGATGATGGACAAAGTGCGTATTCAAGAGCGTCTAGTAATGAAGTTCTGCGTAGTTAACGCAAAAATGCCGAAGAAAGACTTCATCAAAGCATTTGCGGGCAACGAAACGTCTAATGCATGGTTACATGAAGCAGTTAAATCAGGTGCACCATACGCCGCTGACCTTGCTGTAAATCAGGAAGAAATTGAGCGCTGTATTAGCAAGATGAACCAAGTTGAACAGGAAACTGGCTTGGTAATCGCAGATATCAAAGACATCAACCGTCGTATGTCAATCGGTGAAGCGAAAGCACGCCGCGCGAAGAAAGAAATGGTTGAAGCTAACTTACGTCTTGTTATCTCAATTGCTAAGAAGTACACCAACCGTGGTCTTCAATTCCTAGACCTTATTCAAGAAGGTAACATTGGTCTAATGAAGGCGGTGGATAAGTTCGAATACCGTCGTGGTTATAAGTTCTCAACTTATGCAACGTGGTGGATTCGTCAGGCGATTACTCGCTCTATTGCTGACCAGGCGCGTACTATCCGTATCCCTGTTCACATGATTGAGACGATCAACAAGCTTAACCGTATCTCTCGTCAAATGCTTCAGGAAATGGGTCGTGAGCCTACTCCTGAAGAGTTGTCAGAGCGCATGTTAATGCCTGAAGACAAAATTCGTAAGGTACTTAAAATTGCTAAAGAGCCAATCTCGATGGAAACCCCTATCGGTGATGATGAAGATTCACATCTTGGCGACTTTATCGAGGACAGCACGATTATTCAGCCCCTCGACTCAGCAACTGGCGGTAGCTTGAAAGATGCAACGCAGGAAGTACTAGCAGGCCTGACCGCCCGTGAAGCAAAAGTACTTCGTATGCGCTTCGGTATCGACATGAATACTGACCACACCCTTGAAGAAGTAGGCAAGCAGTTTGACGTAACCCGTGAGCGTATTCGTCAGATTGAAGCGAAAGCACTTCGCAAACTTCGCCACCCTAGCCGTTCTGAGCAGCTACGCAGCTTCTTAGACGAATAGAAAAAGCATTGCTTTGACTAAAAATCCCCAGCCTTGGCTGGGGATTTTTTTATGCCTTCGTTTTATCCTAATTCCGCTTAACGCTAGTAACAATGACTTTTGAAATGTAATTGGCGCCTACAAAAAAGCCTCCTTGCGGAGGCCCTAAATAGCATTTGATAAGGTGTTACACTCTGAATTGCTTCGCAATTGACTCAAGGTGCTGCGCCAGGTCAGCAAGCTCATTACACATGCTGCCTAATTCACCTGAACGGCTCGCCGTTTGCTCGGTACGCTCATGAATTTCATCAACGTGACGAACTATGTCAACCGCTACAGTGCGCTGGTCTTCGGTATTGTGCGCAATTTGCTCGTTCATTTGATTGATGCGCCCAATAGTACTGGTAATGGTTTCTAGACTGCTTCCCGCTTTATTAGCTGTCTCTACACTGCTAGTTGCTTGTTCGGTACCGCGAGACATTACCTCTACCGCTGAGTGAGCAGCATTTTGAAGCTGTTCAATAGTACTTTGAATTTCTTCCGTAGACTGCTGTGTGCGCGATGCTAGCGTTCTTACTTCATCAGCTACCACTGCAAAGCCTCGACCTTGTTCACCCGCCCTTGCAGCCTCGATAGCGGCGTTAAGTGCCAATAAGTTAGTTTGCTCTGCAATGCCTTTAATCACATCTAGCACCGAGCCAACTTTATTAGAGTCAGACTCTAGACGAGCTATAACGTCAGCGGTTTCGCGTACGTTCTCAGCAAGCTGCTGAATACTGGTAACGGTTTGCTGTACGATTTGACGTCCTTCACTGGCCGCTGTTGTCGCTTTGTTAGCGTCGCTTGCCGCCTGCGCTGCGCTATGTGCAACACCGTCAACAGAGCCACTCATCGTATCTACCGCACGCTTAGCATTGGTTGCGGACTTTTGCTGTACATCAATAGTGCGCTGAGTTTCTTCCGTTACACCGCGTAAGTTCTGCGCTAGGTTTGATAGCGGTAAACTCGCTTCTACCACATCACGCACTACGCCTTGCAGTTTGTCCATGAATTGGTTGAACCAATACACCAATTCGCCAATTTCATCTTCGCTTTTGGTTTCTATACGAACCGTTAGGTCACCGTTTTCTTGAGCAATATCTTTCAGGGAACGAACCACGTCATCAATACTTTGCTTAATGCCGCGAACAATAGGTACCGCGGTCCCAAACAACAATATAGTCACAACCACGGCTAAAATGACGCCTGTACTAATTAGCGAGGTATTGGCACTGTCTGTGTTTTTAAATGCTTCTTCAAATGCCGCCTGTTGAGCATCACGAAATTGAGACATCGCAGCGATGGCACCATCGTAAGACTGATTCATTTGGGCTGAGAGTTCGCCTAAACGACTGAAGTCGGCAGTGCCTTTGACCATAGACTGTGATACGTCGTAGGCAACATCGAAATAATTATCAAAGCCTGAGGAGATGCGGGAAATCTCACTACGAAACTCAGGGCTAATAGAAGCAATGTGGTTTAAGCCGCTTTTTGCTTCTTCGGCGAGCTCTTGCGCCATAGTAAGGGTGTCTTCATCACCAGTGGTCACTGCGCTCGCAAGGGTATCGCGAACCTTTTGCATATCAACCAAGGTCGATGCTGATAGTTGAAGGGCAGGAAATTGAACTTTCTGAACTTTTTCTAGCGTTGCACCATTATTGAGTGCGGTATAGACAGTGATAAGCAAGTAAATAATAAAACTTAGCGCTGCGATCCCCGGAATGAGGAAAATCTTTGTCGCAATTGGCATTTTTTTTAGAAAGTTCATCAGCTATCCCACTGTTTTTTATAATTGCTTAACTACGTTTCAGTTTCACCTGAAAAAACATCATATCTAGTTTATCTACCCATTAGCTAAAATCTTTAATGAAATTATGGCCTCGCACCAAAATGCAAGGCCATAACGAGTAGTTAGAACGTATAGTTTACGCCTACTTTAAGCAGTGTTGCATCATTTAGATCGTTTAGATCATCTGAATACCAAGTCACGTCAGTTTTAAGTGCAAAACCTGGCTCAACGTCGTAACGAAGACCAACAGTAACTGCAGACACGTCTAGCTCCTGTTGAGCAGCAATACCTGCCGCAGTTTGGTAAATACCCGACGAGCCATTTGCGCCGTTCCACGTAGCATCTACCACGGCATCGCCTGTCGCAATCGTAGCTGGTAATGCAGCAATTAAACCTAGCTGAGTACCATTATCCGCTTCTTCAACTTCGTAAGTAATATGTGGTGTAAACTTGCCAAAGCGCATACCCGCCGTAACGTACCATGCTTTATTATCGGCAATAACAGAGCCATCAACTTCTGTTTGGGTAAATTCTGCACCCACAAACCAATCGTACTTATCGATATCAACAGCCACTTCAAAGAAGGTACCTGTATCTTCGTTAACACTCAGGCCTTCAGCGGCTAAAGACGCCGCAGGAATAAAGGCACCATATTGATTTAAACCACCAACAAATGTGTCAAAGTCAGCATTCGCAGCACTTGTTTTAGCACGTGCAAGCAAAGTACGCGCACTGAACCAATCTCGTGTTGCTTCAAATGAAACAGCGACCACGTTTTCCAATTCTAACGCAGCAGGTGTTCCTGAAATGGTGGTATCAGCCTCAGTACGACCAACGGTAAACTGTGCACCATATTCCCAGTCACCTGAGTAGTTCATGTAGTCAACACGAACACCGTCAATGTTGTTGAAGTCAATGCCGTATACAGCATCTGGTGGTGTAAGCCAGTGATACGAGTAACCGATATCTAATGAAGCAGAATACTTAAATAAAGGCATGCGAAGACGGCCTGCACTGATGTTGAAGTTGTTGTTCAACATATAGGTCATGTACGCCCATTCAAAATCGGCGTCGTAATCTTCGCTACCACGACCAACCAGCTGGGCGGTCGCAGAGAGCTTATCGCTAACATCACCACGAACCTGAAGGCCAAATACACTTGCAGGGTCGAAGTTAAAGTCGCTGTCGTAATCGTATACTGACTCGTCATCGTCTAGTGTCATACCACCAATAAGGTTTGCAAAGCCGTTGATTTGAATATCAGCCAGTGCCGGAGTAGCTAACAGGCCAGCCATAGATAAGATAGCAAGTTTGGTTTTCATGCGTGTTCCTTAAATTCTTTGTATAAACGGTCAGTTAAAAGGTAGCGACTACTCGTACGCTGTCGTTAACAGCGCCAGCGTCGACGTAACCAATTGCGCCAGGGTTTCCGGCTACAGCAGATACAACTTCTGCATCGCTACCCAGAGCTTTTGGTGGTTGACCTTTACCGGTAAATACTAGTTTTGACCAAAACGCGGTTAATTGTGCTGCGGTTTTGTTTAATACCTTGCCGTTAAATTCATCAGTGGCAGATTGGCCTTCAGCTAACGCAACTGGCTCGGCTTGCGTACCACTTGGAAACGCCTTTGCTTTATTTAGAAATAAACGGCTAATACTATCTTTGTCGAGGGTGTCAGCGTTACTTGGATGAACAATAACTGCTACATCGGCAAAAGCTACGTTACAGCACAATCCTGCTGCAAGTATCCATTTCTTCATGATATGTCCTCTAGAGTCTGTTGAATGCTTGCTCTTCGCTTTTAACTTTCTTGCTAACCCGTTTGCACGGAAAGTGGAGCTTTTAAACGGCTTGAGACAAACATGTGCGTGTGTGCTCATACTCATACAACGGGGTAAGTATTGGTCACAATTGCCATATTCGCCAATTTGAGCGTGAAAATTTTAGCATTTAAAAATTAATGACTTATACAAGCGTTTGATTTTGGCGCGAAGTGTAGAAGAAGTTGTAAGTTAAGCAACTATACAAATGTCTAATACATTCCTTTATGCACTATGACCACAAATAAGAATTTATGATGAGAGCAGTGAAAAGAAAATTATTTTATCTTTTTCAGTAAGTTAAGGGGTTTCACCACAAAACACTTAGTGATAAGCGCTGATATTTACGTATGTAAAAACATACGGAAAGATAACCCTTATAGCCCCTTCCTGTATATTTTTTTAATCAGCCCTTGTTGAGCGTGTATTAACGAAAATAAAGGCTAAGCGGGCTTTACCCCGCTATAATGGTTACGATTCGCCTTTTTTATAAGGGATTGACTGCTCCAGCGTCTCTATCTCCATTGTTCGTTGAAGTGGAGAACCGGTGTTTCTTGCCAGCCAACTATAAGCGGTGGGAACAACATAAAGTGTCATGAAGGCAGAAACGAGAACACCAGAGAAAATGACCATACCAATAACCATTCTGCTTTCTGCTCCTGGTCCAGACGCGAGTACAAGTGGTAAGGAGCTAAATACCGTAGTGAAGCCGGTCATTACGATAGGACGTAGGCGCTGCGCGGCTGCGCGTTTAAGCGCATATTCAAACTCCATACCGGCATCCCGTAGCTGGTTTGCAAACTCGACAATAAGAATACCGTTTTTTGCGGCAAGTCCAATTAGCATAACCAAACCAATTTGACTGTATATATTGATCGTCATATCGCTAAAGAATAGCCCGATATAGGCTCCAACAAGCGCCAGCGGCACGGTCAGCATGATGACTAGCGGGTGCACCCAGCTTTCAAATTGCGCAGCCAATATTAAGTAAGTGACAGCGAGTGCCAGCATAAATACATATACAAATGAATTACCCGCTTCCTGATACAGCTGTGACTCGCCTTTGTAATCTATTGATACATTGTCAGGCAGCTCTGTACTTACAATGTTTTCTAAATATTCAAGTGCCTGCCCTAGCGTATAACCGTCCGCCAAGTTGGCAGAAATAGTGACAGCACGCATTCTGTTGTAGCGATTTAACTGTGCTGACGTGGCTTGCTCTTCAAACGTGAGTAAATTGTCCATAGGAATGAGCTCGCCAGCGCGGGATGAACGCACGTACAAATTTTCTATGCTGTTAGGGCTTCGAAAATCTTCCTCTATACCTTCCATGATGACATCGTATTCTTCGCCCCTATCAAGGAATGTTGACACCCTACGCTGACCCAGCATCACTTCCAGTGTGCCGCCAATATCACTAATTGATACCCCAAGATCAGCGGCCCTGTCGCGGTTAATATTCACCAATAGCTGTGGTGAGGTTTCTTTATAATCGGAGTCTAGTCGAATGAGCCTTGGGTTCTGCGCTGCCTTTTGTAGAACAATGTCTCGCCATTCAACCAGATTTTCGTAGGTATCGCCTTGTAAGACGAACTGAACAGGACGGCCGAGGCCTCCTCCAGAAATCCCGCTGCGCATGATGGCAAAAGCACGAACGTCAGGCACGCTGTTAAGTTTGGCGCTGATTTCATCCATGAGCGAAAATGTACTGAAATCTCGCTCATCCCAGTCTGCAGACCCCACTATTGCGATACCCGCATTACCGCCGAAACCAGGTGTTCTAACCAAAAGGCGATTGATTTTCCCACTCTCGCGGTAAGGCATTAAGATACTTTCAATCTTTTCGAGATTCTTTGCGTTACTTTCGAAACTAGCCCCTTCCTGCGCGTTCATCAAAATGAAGAAATTGCCTCTGTCTTCTTTGGGAACGAACTCGCTAGGCACTTTTTCAGAAAGCTGTACCAATGCAACGATAGCAATAGCAAGCATAAGCAGCATCAAAATAGGCTGATGCAACGTTTTACCTAGCGTATTGAAGTAGCCGTTCTCTAGTTTAGAGAACTGCTTGTCCATCCAACTTCCAAAGCCAGACGATCGGGTTCTTTTTTTAAGGATTTTCGACGCCATCATGGGCGACAACGTAAGTGCGGTAAAGCTTGAAAACGCTACCGCAGCAGCTATGGCCAATGCGAACTCCGTAAATAGCCTTCCAATGTTGCCCTCAAGGAAAACCAACGGTACAAACACAGAAATAAGCACCAGCGTTGTTGCAATAACCGCAAACCCAACTTCTTTAGCGCCGCGGTAGGCGGCCAAAATAGGTGGTTCGCCCATTTCTATGCGTCGGTAGATGTTCTCAAGCACAACTATGGCGTCATCCACCACCAAACCGATGGCTAGCACCATAGCAAGCAGGGTAAGAAGGTTGATCGAAAACCCCAGTGCATACATCACGATAAAAGCGGCAATAATAGAAACGGGTACGGTCACTGCCGGAATCAACGTGGCGCGAATATTACCTAGGAAAAGGTAAATAACGATCACCACCATGAGCATCGCTATACCTAAAGTCTCATATACTTCATCAATCGACGCCTCAATAAATACCGACGAATCATAGCTGGGTACAATAAAAATATTATCAGGAAGGGTGGCTTCTATTCTTTCAATTTGCGCTTTCGCTGCACGGGCAACGTCTAAGGTGTTGGCTTTGGACTGCTTAATAATACCGAGTCCAATCATATTGACGCCATCACCACGAAATTCGGTTTCGTCATCTTCTGCGGTTAATTCAACATGGGCTATTTCGCCAAGCCGCACAAGATAGCCGTTGTCGCCTATCGCAACTGTCAGCGCGGCAAAGTCGTCAGGCGTAAGAAAGGTTCGCGCAACCCGTACTTCAAAGTTACGGTCAGTACTTTCCACTTCCCCCGCCGGCAATTCCACATTCTCGGCGCGAATGACTTGCTCTACATCGTTTACCGTAATACCTCTTGCCGCCATTGCATTGCGGTCTAAGAACACTTTCATGGCATAGCGCCTGCCTCCCCCAATTTGAACTCGGGCGACACCATCGACAATTGAAAGCCTATCCACTAATACGCGCTCGGCGTAGTCAGTCAGCTCCATGGTATTTAGGTTTGTGCTTCGCAAGTTGTACCATACCACGGCACTTTCATCGGAATTTGCTTTAGACACCTCAGGAGGATCAGCTTGATCAGGCAAGTTATTGAGTGCGCGACTTACTCGCTCGCGCACGTCATTCGCGGCAGCATCAATATCACGAGAGAGCTTAAATTCAATGGTAATGTCTGAACGACCATTACGAGAGGTCGAGGTAACGTTTTTTATCCCCTCTATACCCGATATTCTATCTTCCAATAGCTGGGTGATCCGAGTCTCAACAATATTAGCCGATGCCCCTGTATAGGTCGTACTCACCGAGACAATCGGTGGGTCGATATCAGGGTATTCACGCAAACTCAACATGGTAAAAGCGACAATACCGAAAATGATCAGCAGTAAATTAATAACCGTTGCGAAAACAGGGCGCTTTACAGAGACGTCTGACAATAACATGACGATATGCTCCCTTAGCGGTTTAACACATTAACCGGAGATTGGTCGCGCACCCGAAGTGTGCCCTCGGTAATGACTTCGTCGCCTTCGTTTAGCCCACTCACAATTTGTACTAGCCCAGGACGACGCTCTCCAATCACCACTTCGGTTTGCTGTGCAACGTTATCATTAACCACATACACGTATTGCTTGTCTTGTACAGGAACCAGTGCCTTTTCCGGAAGTACCAAGGTGTTAAGCACGCGCTTTTCTACCACCACAGTAAGCAGCATACCGGGGCGCAGGCGATTGTCTTTATTGTCAATTGTGGCACGCACACGAATAGAGCGGCTAATTGGGTCAAGGCGCGTATCAATGTTGGTGATTTTCCCTGTAAATTCTTCTCCAGGGTAAGCCACCGAAGATGCACTTAATGTCTGCCCTTTCGCCACGCTTGCAAGGTGATTTTCAGCAATACTGAAATCGACCTTAATTAGACTGATGTCATCTAAAGTAGTGATAGTGTCACCAGGTTGCACCAAAGAGCCGATACTGATTTCGCGATTACCTAATAGTCCGCTAAATGGAGCGCGTATCTGCAAGTCATTTAGCTGAGCTAGCGCAACATCTAGCTGAGCTTGTAAGGCTTTAACCCGTGCTTGCTGCTCGTCAAGAAGTTGTTCAGAGGTAGCGTTTGACTGACGCAAGTCAGAAATTCGCGTGAACTGGCGTTTGGCCTCATCAATATTCGCCTTAAGTTCCTCTACCCTGGCGCGTTCTTCCGTATTGTTTAGCTGAACCAGTAACTCGCCTTCGGTGGCTTTATCGCCGTCTTCAAAATTAATCGTTTTTACGGTATCGGTGACTTGTGCGGTAATATTCACCGACTCATTGGCGGTAGCAGTACCTAATGACTCAATCGTAATGGGGAATGCCTGTGATGATACCAAGGCTGTTTTTGCCGGCGTCGCCCGCACGCTACTATTACTCGCGCTCTCTTCTTCGGGCATATTCAAATACACTACAACACCTGCAAGTAGTACTACGCCAAGCAACAAAGGCGATAAAGATAATCGTGAAGACATAACCTTTCCTATAGGTAAAAAAGTATCCCATCACGTATTTTTCAAAACGTTTAGGATACTCAAGTACACAAAATCCGCTTACGATTCTTCGCAAGCGCCGCTATACGTTAAGATTGTGTACTGCGTTATTATTGTTAGTTGTGTTATTTTTGCGTAGAGTCTGTCGTTTAATATTGATTATTTTTAAAACAATCACAAACAGCTTCTAGAGTATTTTACCCAAATCGATGGTCATCTTATTTCGCTTATCAGCTATATTCGCTGTTTTAACGCTTTTCGCATGTTCACAGTCTTCACCCAACGCGCCGGTTTGTCGCGTTTCCGATAGGCTTTTATCTCAACAAAACCAAGTCGGAGAAAACAGTCCAGCCCCTTTGATTGCTGCCGCGTGCCTAGTCAAAACAAATAACAAGGTACTGTTAGTAGAACACCGTCTTTCAGGTAAATTGGATTTTCCTGGTGGAGGGTTGCTTGAACATGAGTCGGTCGCCTGTACTGCACACAGAGAAACGTGGGAAGAAACTGGGTTCAATGTTGAAGTTACCCAATATTTATCCACCACACCTAATGGATTGGCTATATTTGGTTGTGATTTAGATGCTGGTATTGAGACCCTTAAAGACGCCTTCGATGCGCCTCCTTGGGCCAAATTAGAGATAAAAAAACTCGTAAAAGCCGACCCCTTTACCCTTGACCACGACGCAATGCGTTTCGCTGACGATCTTATTCCCTTGCGCGATGGCTATACCCAATTCGATATAACGCAGCACTGACAAAGCATTGTTCATTGTTGCGGGTATTGGTAAATTGTCACCATGAAAAGAATAGGAGAAGTGGCTTGTTTTCACTGCCAACCTTAAGCCTCAAAGGCAAAGTATCTGAACAAGAATGGCAAACTCGTGTCGATTTAGCAGCATGCTATCGGTTAGTGGCAGATATGCGATGGGGCGACCTTATTTACACGCATATCTCAGCTAAGGTACCGGGCACTGATCATTACTTGGTTAACGCCTTTGGCCTGACGTTTGACGAGGTTACCGCCTCTAACCTGGTTAAGGTCGATTTAGAGGGTAACATCCTTGACGATACACCTTACGGCATAAACCCCGCTGGCTTCACCATTCACAGTGCTATCCACAAAGTGCGCCACGATGCCCAATGCGTTATTCACCTGCATACACTAGCCACAATCTCAGTCGCATCTGTCAAAGGCGGGCTTAAGCCCTGGAGCCAGTATTCAATGTTTTCACTACCTTCACTTTCTTATCACGGCTACGAAGGTTTAGCCGTTGATGATAGTGAAAAGAAACGTTTGCAGGACGATCTTGGCGACACTAATCACATGCTTTTGCCTAATCACGGCGGTCTAACCCTTGGCCCCACCGTTGGTGACGCCTTTATGCGCTTTTATGATTTGCAGCGTGCGTGCGAAATTCAGCTTGCCCTGATGCAGTCTAATGAAGAGGTTATCGAGATACCGCAAAGCATTATTGATGGCATATACGCACAGGCCAATGTGGTGCACAGCGGCGAAACGGGCGGACAAAAAGCATGGCCTGCCATGCTTCGCAAAGCTTACAAACTAGACCCGGGCTTCTGCGAATAATTTAGCTTAGCCAGCTAAACGCCAACTTATTTCAAACAGGAATTGTTTATACATTATGAAAGTCACCAAAGTAGAAATTTTTGATATCGAATGCCCTAAGCGCCCTCAGTGGAACCCGGTTTTCGTACGCGTTTACACCGACGAAGGTATTACCGGTGTGGGCGAAGCAGGACTGGCTTACGATTGGGGTCACAGCGCCGCTGCACACATGATTAAAGAAATTGCCGAAGCCATGCTGATTGGCTTTAATCCTTTTCACACTGAACTGCTGTGGTCGAGAATGCTGCGCGAAGGCTTTTGGGGATTAGGCGGCGGCCCGGTTATTTATGCTGCGATGAGCGCTATTGATACTGCACTTTGGGACATTAAAGGCAAAGCGCTTGGCTTACCGGTTTACGAATTACTGGGTGGCAAAACTAATGGCAAGCTCCGTAGCTACGCTAGCCAGCTACAGTTTGATTGGGACAAAGAAGTAACCAAGCTTAACGACCCCGCTGACTATGCTCGCGCCACTGAAAAAGCACTTAAAGATGGTTACGATGCGGTTAAAGTTGACCCCATCGTTTACGATAAAGACGGCAACACCCATTTCGACAGAACCAAACTATTCACTAAGCCCGAGCTTAAACTGTTCAAAGCCCGTCTTCAGGCGATTAGAGACACAATGGGCGAAGATGGCGACATCATCTTTGAATGTCACAGCTTATTAGGTGCATCAACGGCTATCCAGCTGGGTGACATCGTTGAAGAAATTGGCTGTCTATATTACGAAGAGCCAGTGAATTACCTTAACTCGAAGCTTCACGACAAAGTAGCGAAGAACGTGAATGTGCCTATTGCGGGCGGTGAGCGCTTGTACCACCGCTGGGATGTACGCCCTTACCTTGAAGACCAATCTATTGATGTACTTCAGCCTGACGTTGGCCTTTGTGGTGGTTTCACCGAAGCGAAAAAGGTGTGTGACTATGCCGACATTTACGATGTACGTATTCAGGCTCACGTTTGCGGAGGCCCTGTAGCGACAGCGGCAAGCCTGCATCTAGAAACGGCCATTCCAAACTTCTTAATTCACGAGCACCATACCTACGCTATTAAAGACTGGAACCGTGAACTTTGCATTCAAGATCCTCAGCCAGTAAACGGCTTCATTGAAGCGCCTGACACACCGGGAATTGGTATCGATCTAAACGATGAGGTGGTTTATCGCTCGCCGCACATGACGGTAACTGCACTTAAATAAAGCTGAAACCCAACGGGTTTATTGAAGGCAATAAACCCTAGGCTAGTTCAGCAGCTTAAGTACGCTAGCTTTATGCGATGTCGTACCATCGCTTCGCATTACCATACAGCAGCGCCGCTTTTTGAGTTACAGAAAGCGGCGTTGTCATGTCAACGAACCCGTGCCAAAGCGCGGCATACGGCATTCGCCACTGACACAGCGGGAAGTTGCTGGCAAACATCATGTGATCTGTGCCAACGGTGTCCAGCAAGGTTTCAAAAATATAAGACGCACGCTGCCACAGCCAACGGCGATCTTGCATTTCTAATCCTGAGAACTTAAACACAACTTGCTGCGTTTCATTCAAGTCGCGAATACTCTGCCGCCATGTTTTAAACGCAAAGCTATTTACATCAATCGGCGCTATTGCGGCATGGTTTATAGCCACTTTTAGCGAGGGTGTTTGTTCTAGTACCGTTAGCAGCGCATGCACAGCATTGCTATCTGTAAGATTTAACTGCGCTTCAAAAGACAAGCCTTGCGACGCCATATGATGAAGCCCCCATTTAACTTTAGGGGTGCGTAAAAGTGCTTTAGCATCGTCATCTAATATGTGACGAAGCCCACGTATTGAGTGGTATCGCTTTAGCTTATCGATATGACTACCGACATTATTTCCTGTTAAATCGATACACCCAACTGAACGGAATGGCAGCGTACAATGACGCTCCAAGAACGCAATTTCACGCCAGGGTCTTTCGTTATCGTAACCCGCTTCAATGTGAACAAAACCGCCTAACTGCCCTAACGACGCGCGATAGAGCATGTGCTCTGTAGTATGTTTTGCAATCGCTTTTTTATCTGGCCCAAAAGGGGCATTGGCTGGTTTCAGCCAATTATAGTGCCCTTCGTTTAAGGCAAAGAAGTGAATATGAGGATCTATCCAAGTGATTGAAGGCTTGCTCATCTTTGTTTATAAAACCTTGGTTTATGCTATTGCTGATAAGGCATTTCGCGTTGCTTTTCTGTTCAGCTCTATCTATTGTGCTGTGTAGCCCCCATCCACCGCATACAAGCTACCCGTGATGAACGACGCTTTGTTGCTGCATAGGAAATAAGTCAATTCAGCTACGTCTTCGGGCTGGCCCAAACGTCCAATAGGTTGTGCAGCGGCTTCTTCAGCTACCACTTCATTTTTATCTGCCCCAGAACGTGCCACATAATTATCAATGGCGTTATGAAATAGAGGGGTTTCGATGGTACCCGGGCATACCGCGTTAACGCGGATATTATAGGGTGCGTAGTCAAGCGCGGTGGTTTTCGTCATAGACGCCAACGCACCTTTGCTGACACCGTAGGCGAACGAATTGCGCTTTCCAATAAAGGACTGATCTGAGCCCATCACCACAATCGCGCCGCTGCCCTGCTCTTTCATGGTTGGCAGGCAAGACTTAATCGCGCCATACGCCCCTTTTACGTTCAAGTTTAGTACCTTATCAAGCAGCGCTTCATCAGTGTTTTCAATG
Source organism: Alteromonas sp. BZK5 (assembly GCF_014349115.1). NCBI lineage: Bacteria > Pseudomonadati > Pseudomonadota > Gammaproteobacteria > Alteromonadales > Alteromonadaceae > Alteromonas > Alteromonas sp. BZK5. The sequence continues at coordinate 72,467 of NZ_JACSOE010000003.1, forward strand.
GTTGCTGAAACATGTATACCGGCATTACACACCAATGCGTCTATGCGTTGATAAGAACTAATAACCTCATTCACCGCGGCTTCAATATCACGCACAACACTTACATCACACGGCTTCCAGATAACATTAGGTAACACTTGCTCAAAGTCTCTGATATCTAAATTAATGACTTGATAACCGTTTTGACTAAACAGCTTGCATACCGCAAAACCGATACCCAAGCTTCCCCCCGTTACAATGCAAACCGGGCTCTGCGCATCATCACTGCTATATTTAAGGTTTTTCTTCGCGCTTTCTGGATTCATGTTTTTATGTACCGTGTTGCTTGTGCGTATGTGAACGGGTTATTTCAATATAGGCTAAGCATGCCAGTGAGAATTTGAATTGCAAGCGAGCTTACCACTTGAGTTCACTTTTCTATATTAACATCAATGCGTCAGTCATCATCATCAGAGCCTGTGTGACCTTTACTGCACATTTAAAGTCCACGAGTCTTGGTAAACCTATGTGTTTCTCTCATATCAGTCCGCATAGATCATTACCCACATCATCCAAATTTATTATTAACTTTCCTTTAACGGACTATTCGGACTACGCTTTTTGTGACTATAATAGACAAAATTAAAACACTTGTTTGAAAAAGGAGTCATCCATGCCTCTGTACCACGCCCCTACGACTGATTTTCAGTTCTTGTTAAAAGACTGGCTTGGACTTGATGCTCACTACGAAAAGCTCGGTATCAGCGACTTTGATAGCGAACTTGCCAACGAAATTATTGCACAGGGTGCAAAGTTTGCTTTGGATGTGGTTGCCCCTCTTAACCGTGAAGGCGATGAAGAAGGCTGTACGCTAAAAGACGGCAGCATTACCACGCCTAGAGGCTTTGCTGATGCCTATCAGGAATATGTTGCTAACGGCTGGAATGAAATGCTAGGTACTGCCGAGTACGACGGGCAAGACTTGCCGTACACCATGGCTGTGCCTGTTCACGAAATGCTAAACGCGGCGAACTTAAGCTGGCGTTTAACCACCATGCTTACTGAAAGCGCAACACTTGCGGTTACTAAGCACGCCAGTAAAGAATTAAAAGATATCTACCTTGCTAAGCTAATCAGCGGTGAGTGGACAGGTACCATGAACCTGACCGAACCTCACGCAGGAACAGATTTGAGCTTGCTTAGTACCAAAGCTGAGCCACAAGGCGACGGCAGCTATAAAGTCACCGGTAATAAGATTTTTATTACCGCAGGCGATCATGATTGGAGCTCGAACGTTATTCACCTTGTTCTAGCTCGTCTGCCTGATGCTCCCAAAGGCGTTAAAGGCATCAGCTTATTCTTAGTGCCCAAGTTCCTTCCAGATGCCAGCAATGAGCCTGGCGAGGCGAACAGCTTGTCAGTGGGAAGCATCGAACACAAAATGGGGATCAAAGCGAGCCCGACTTGTGTGATGAATTTTGACGGTGCAACGGGTTACCTTGTTGGTGAAGAAAACCAAGGCCTAGCATGTATGTTCACCATGATGAACGATGCACGCTTCCAAGTAGGTCTGCAAGGTTTAGGGGCGGCAGAAGCCTCTTACCAAGGCGCGCTGACCTATGCCCGCGAACGCGTTCAGTCTCGCGCACCTCAGGGTATTCAAAATCCAGAAGGCAAAGCAGACCCGATCGTCTTTCAACCTGACGTAGCGCGTATGTTACTTACGCAGAAATCACTGATTGAAGGCTGCCGTGCACTTTCACTTTTCTATGCCAAGTTTATGGACGTTGAGAAGCTTGGTGAAGGTCAAGAAAAAGAAGATGCCGACAAGATACTTCAGTTTTTAACTCCAATCTGCAAAGCTTTTATGACGGATATGGGCCTTGAGACCACCAGCCTAGGTGTACAAGTATTTGGTGGTCACGGCTTTATTCGTGAATGGGGTATGGAACAACTTATGCGCGACGTGCGCATTGCTATGTTATATGAAGGCACCAACGGTATTCAGGCGCTAGACCTTATTGGTCGTAAGCTTACCCGAGATGGCGGTCAAATGATGGAAGCGACCTATAATGCGTTTAACGCTTTAGTTAGCGACATTCAAGACAGTGAGGCGAAGGGTCTGGCTCAAGGAATTCTTGATGACTGGCGTGCATCTTCAGCCGATTGCTTAGGTATGGATGCCACCACCGCTGCAGCCGCTGCTTGTGATTACTTGGCATACAGCGCCTATTCCTTGATTGGTGTACTGTGGTATAGCATGGCTGACAAAGCGCAGGCATCAGGTAATGCGGTACTTGCAGCGTCTAAGATGAAGACACGTGACTTCTATATGGAACGTATCTTGGTACGTCGCGATGCGCACAAAGCCGCTTATAAAGCTGGCCCTGAAAGCACCCTTGCAATATCAGGTAATGAGTTTGATTATCTGTAGGCAGCTTATATTGCTATAGCCCGTGAAATATGGGCTATGAATGCAAAAAAGGTCACTATATGTGACCTTTTTTATTATGACTTGAACGAAACTATTAGTCGTTCGCTGCTACTTGGGTTGAAAAGGTATCTGAAAACCAATCGTTAAGCATCGCTTTTTCATAAGAAAGCGATTCCGCGCGATTGCGACGAATATTCGACTCCATAAAATCCATATCTTTAAGTTTCACATCTTCACCACTTAAAATGACCTGACCGTCGGCATTAGCCAACGAGTAGCTAAATGTCATTCTAGGAATATCAACGCGCTTAATGATACGGACGTCGCTACCGGCGCCGTTACCGAAACCGACAAACTGGCTTGGCCAAACTTGGCCAGCTAAATCAACATTTGTTACTGTCATTGACAGCACTTGCGACTCAGGTAAATCACTGGCCAAATCTACAATATGTTCTTCAAGCTCTTGTAGCGTTCGTTCGCGGAACCGTTTACGAGATTCATTGGTTGGTCTTACATCGCTATAAGACTCAGGTTCTTCCCACGTTATCTTCACCTCAGCGGCTTGAGTGGGAGCAAAAACGGTAAGGAGTCCCACCGCTGTGGCGCAGCTTAAACAAGAAAAAGTACGTAATTTATTCACTTTTATGCTCCTAAATTCAGTCGTTTAAACTATGAGTTAGCAAGACATTTAGAGAAAGCTTAGCATGCAGCAATTGTCGGCTTTTATATCAGCTTTATATTTAACCAGCCTTGTTAAAATTGGCTAGTCTCGCTTTGCTACTTGCATAACTGACGACTGTTTAATGATTAGGCATAGTTGAACGCGTTTAGTTCCCGTAAAGTTGGGGTTTATATCGTCCTTTTCACAATAGGTGTGATAAAAACGTTTAACACTTGCGCTATCAGCGGTGATTTGCTGAACATATGTTTGCTGGTAAGGCTTTAAGGGACTCAGCTGGATATTAATTTTATCTTGTAAACTACGCAGTTCTTCTCGCTCCGGTAAGGTGGCAATTGAAACTAGCCATTCAGAAAGCGAGTTCTGGATATCTTCAAAGAGATACTGAACAAAAGGAGACCGCAGCACAATTACCAAAACAATAATTTCAGCAGCGATGATAAAGAACCTTAACATGACTTCTCAGCTAACTTTGACAGACGTTGACTACAAATAGCGCCAATTTTTTAGCACCTTTCTCACTATGTGCTCAACTACACTTTGCCAATTTACATTTTCACAATGCTCACTGTACACGATTCAAACGGTAATTGACCACATTATTATCGACGATAATAGGGTCATATCGGTTTACCTGTAAATACAGCAAACTATACTCATGTATAGTAGGTAAAGCCTAATCGTCGATGTTGGGCATCAAATGGCATCTGGCCGTTATATTAATCCTCATTATTCACGTAGCTGTATTTAACTATTTACAAAGTTACATAGACTGAGGAAATCAAAACAAAAAACGACTTACGTTCTGAAGTTTCAGTATTGACTGAAACTTTAAAAAGATACACCATACGCCGCATTATTGATCTACATTAAATATGACGTTTTGAACGCAGTTATACTGCACAGGCAGTTCGTTACGTCACATAAGGTTAAGCTATGAATGAACAAATACCGGTAAAGACCGTTACACCGGTAAAAGTACATAAACCCAAAGGTGGACCTGAGGGTAAACGCCACGACTCTCGTAGCCGTATTTATGTGCGGGCTGTACAAGGCCCTCTGGAGACGTTTAGACGCATGTTTGGCCTTTTCTTTTTGGGCCTCTTTGCCATCATTCCATGGATTCAGTACAACGGGCATCAAGCCGTGCTACTCGATATTGGTGAGCAGCGATTTACTATATTCTCTCTAACCTTATGGCCTCAAGATCTCACTTTACTGGCCTATATATTTATTGTTTCCGCCTTTGCGCTGTTCTTCGTCACCACTTTCGCTGGTCGAGTGTGGTGTGGATTTATGTGTCCTCAAACAACGTGGGTATACATTTATACGTGGTTCGAAGAGAAATTCGAAGGCCCGCGCAACAAGCGTATAGCGCTAGATGCACGCAAAATGGATGCAGATAAATTTTTGCGTAAAACAGCTAAGCACACCGCTTGGGTATTGGTAGCGCTGTTAACGGCTTTAACCTTCGTTGGCTACTTTACGCCAATTGATGAACTGTTTATCGATTTTGTAACATTTAACACCAGCTTCTGGGCAGGTTTATCGGTTATTTTCTTTGCCGTATGTACGTACGGAAACGCTGGCTACATGCGCGAAATCATGTGCACGCACATTTGCCCGTATGCGCGTTTTCAGTCTGCCATGTTCGACAAAGACACGTTTACTGTATCGTACGATGCAAAGCGTGGAGAGCAACGCGGCCCGCGACCACGCAAACTTAGTCACGAGCAAGTAAAAGAAAAAGGGTTAGGCGACTGTATAGACTGCAACCTGTGTGTTCAGGTATGCCCAACCGGTATCGATATTCGAAATGGCTTACAATACGAATGCATCAACTGCGGCGCCTGTGTTGATGCCTGTAACGGTGTTATGGATAAAATGGGTTATCCTAAAGGCCTGATCAGCTTTACTTCTGAAGAAGAACTAGCTGGCGGTAAGACTCACATTTTACGTCCAAAGTTAATTGGTTACTTTGTGGTTTTAGTGGTGATGATAGGCTTGCTGTTTGCCAATATTTGGATGCGCAGCCCCACCGAAGTTGACATTATCCGCGACAGAAACTCGCTATACCGCGAAACGAATGAAGGGCTAATTGAGAACGTTTATACAATAAAAGTACTTAACAAAACTCAGCAAACCCAAACCTACTCTATTGCTGTAAAAGGTTTGCCTGACTACAAGTACATTGGTGAGCAAACTGTAACAGTTGAAGGCGGTGCGGTGTATAGCACGCCAATTTCAGTTGCAACTGACGCCTATAATCTGGAAGATACGGTTACCGATATTTTTATCAGTGTAACCACCACTATTGATGGCGAAACGGTTACCGTTGATGAGCCAACTAAGTTCCTTTATCGATGACAGATTTTTCATTCTCTGGGCTTAGCCCAGATACCATATTAGATGCCCTGGAAAGTCAGGGCATTTTTCTTCAAAGCGGTTTGCTAGCACTAAATAGTTATGAAAACCGCGTCTACCAGTTTTTGGCTGAAGACGGTCAGCGCTATGTAGCAAAATTCTATCGCCCAGGTCGATGGACCGACGCTCAAATTCTTGAAGAACACGCGTTTGCTGCAGAGCTAATCGATAACGAAATTCCATTGGCTGCGCCCATTTCTCTCAATGGCAGCACGCTGCATCATCACACCGTGGCCGAAACTGACTATCGATTTGCGTTATTTCCTTCGGTGGGCGGTAGACAATTCGAAAATGACAACCTTGATCAACTCGAATGGATGGGGCGTTTCATTGGCCGTATCCACCGCGTGGCCCATGCTAAAGGGTTTGCACATCGTCCCTCGATTGGTATTGAAAGTTACCTCGATGAACCGAAGCAGGTGCTTATGAAAAGCACACTGCTGCCAGAGCATCTAAAGACAGCATTTTTTGCCATACTTAACCCCGTTATTGATGCCACGAAAAAAGCGTATAAGCCAACATCAAGTATTCGGCTTCACGGTGACTGCCACCCAGGCAATATACTGTGGCGCGATGGCCCTACCTTCGTTGATTTAGATGATTGCCGCATGGGCCCTGCTATCCAAGATTTGTGGATGATGCTAAGCGGCGACCGCCAACAACAACTATTGCAGCTCGATACTTTGGTTGAAGCATACGAGGAGTTTCACCCGTTTGACACTGCACAGTTGCCACTTATTGAGCCCCTGCGCGCTATGCGAATGGTGCATTACATGGCATGGCTTTCACGACGCTGGGAAGACCCTGCTTTTCCGCGGGCATTTCCTTGGTTTGCTGAAGACAAATACTGGGAAGGCCAAATACTTGCTCTGAAAGAACAGCTATCGGCCCTTCAAGAGCCTCCACTGAAATTAGGATATTGAGCCAGCCCCTTTACTGCTGAAAAAACGCTTTTTCCATGACCGTTGTCGATAATCTTATGGCGGTTACGAAAAAGCGTAAGGTATAAGAAACCATATTCGCTATCACTTTTTAACTTAGATATAATCGACAGTGTGTAGGTGCTCTTGTCTAGCTCCGTATTATACCAGTCCGCATAGATAATTACCCACTCAGCGAGAGTTAAAATGTTCGTAATCGCGGCGTGTTACCGTAGGTATAGTGGTTCTACATCAAGGTAACACAACAAAGAGTACGAACATTTTAAACTCGCCCTTCGGGAAGGTCTGGCAAGCTTCCTAGCTGCATTCTGGGAATTTGAAAGGGAACAGCCATTCCTGCATTCCCACGCTTTGCTATGAAGCTTGCCAGCGCCTTCTGAGTGGGCAATGATCTATGCGGATTGGTATTAACTACGGCGACAAGGGTTAAACGGGAAATCAGTGAAAAACTGATGCTGCCCCCGCAACGGTAAACTCAACGCGTTGTCGTTTTCTTTTCATACGCCACTGTCTTTTATGCGTTAGGTATTTAACGCCATTAGATGGGAAGGCAAAAGAGCTATTACATTTTTAGTAATGGTGAGTAAGCCCGGATACCGGCCTGTACTTCATGGTGTCGTTTGCTTGCTCACATCCATAATTAAGCAAAAACGCGCACTTTCCCTAATCATGTGCTCGGGTGGAGCGCATCAAAGACAACATAAAAACCATGCGTACACATTTTACTAAAGCAGCCCTTAGCGCTGCAGTTATTTCGTGCTTAAGCACACCTGCCTTTGCTCAAACTTATGACCAAGATATTGAAACCTTAACAGTAACAGGCACGCGTTTGCCTATTTCGTTAACCAAACTTCCTGGTTCAGTTTCGGTGCTAACTGAAAGCGACATTAAAGCTTCGGGCGCACTTCAACTTACCGATCTAATTCGCGGCCTACCTGGCGTTAGCTTGTCTCAGTCAGGCAGTCCTGGTGGCTTAACAGAGCTGCGCGTGCGCGGCGGTGAAACCAACCATCTACTTGTTTTAATTGATGGCGTTGTTGCCAACGACGTAGGCCAAGGAAGCCTGGTTGACCTTGCTCACTTAACTAGTACAAACGTGGTGCGCATAGAACTTCTTCGAGGCCCGCAAAGCGCAAGATGGGGCAGCGGGGCTATCGGTGGTGTATTGAGCATTACTACGAAGTCAGGCCAGTTTGCCGATAATGCGTCACACGTAGACTTCTCTGCTGGCGTTGGCACACAAGGTACATTGCAGGGCAGCATGAACGCGCGCTCGCAAAGCGATAACGTGGGTGTTTCAGCATACGCCAGCTACATTCGCACCGACGGCGACAACGTATCTCGTGTTGGTAACGAAGATGATGGCTACGATAACATGACCGCTGGTATTAATATTAATTATGCCGCAACGTCGGAGCATACGTTAATAGCTAACCTTCGCACGGTTCAGTACGAGAATGATTACGACGGCACTGATTTTGTGACGACAGGCCTTCCTGCTGACTCAGATAACGTGACGGATGGTTCACAAATTAGTGCGAAATTAAGATGGGAATTTGCTCCGGAAAATACAGGTTATCGCTCAGCGCTAAGTGCGCATTATCGCAAAGACGATAACGATAACACCGAGTCAGGTGCAGACACTGGCGGCACCACTGGTGAGCGCATAGAGTTAAACTGGACAGGTTTCTATACCATGGATAACTGGGATTTTGCTGGTGGTGTTGAATACCTACAGCGCCTTTTTACCCAGCGCGGCCCAATTGCATTTGGCGATCCGAACCAGAAGCAGCACGACAATACTTATAGCGTATTTGCCGAGACAAATGGCCAGCTAACCGAGTCGCTAACCGCAACACTAAGCGCACGATTCGACAACAACAGTGAGTTCGACAATGCCGTAAGTTATCGCGGTGGCCTTACGTGGCAGCTTAACGATTACTACGCTGTTTTTACCAGCTATGGTAAAGCTGTTAAAACCCCCACCTTCACCGAGCGCTTTGGCTACTTCCCTGCAAGCTTCATCGGCAACTCAAACTTAGAACCTGAAACCAGTGAAGAATGGGAAATAGGCGTTAAGGCAAACTGGAAATCACTGTCTGCACAAATCAGCGCATACACTACCGACCTTGAAGATGAAATCAATGGCTTCGTATTTGTGTCAGATTTGGGTGCATATAGTGCCGATAATATCGACGGTGAGAGCTCGCGAGAAGGTATTGATCTAGAACTTAACTGGGACAGTGGCTATGGTGATTTTACCGCAGCGTATAGTTATCTAGATGCGGAACAAACCGATAATGGTATAACAACCACTGAACTGCGTCGTGCCCGTCACCAAGGCTCATTAACCTACAACACTGACTTTGGAACGGAGAAATTCAGCTTTTACACCAAGCTAGCTTACACAGGGAGTCATTACGACACCTTCTTCCCTCCTTTCCCTGAACCGTCTCAGACTCTGTCGCTGTCAGCCTATACGCTTGCAACCGTTAATTTAGGCTATCAGATAGATAAGCAGTGGCAGGTCTCGTTGAAGGTCGACAATGTATTTGATACTGATTATGAAGACATTGTAGGTTATGCAGGCCAAGAGCGTCGCGCTCTACTTTCAGTTAACTACAGCATGTAAGTGATGTAACGTTAATGAACCTTCTGTTGAGCGTTGCTTAAAGGCAAAACTCAACGTGAAATCAACAAACAATAAAGGGCTATACATGGTTATAGCCCTTTTTCTTTGAGTTTCTGTTAGGACCTGATGATTCAGACTCTGTTCATCATGCGTATATAAAATACTGCATTTACCTAAACCTTGAGTCGCGTTTTTTAGTGAGCTTGTCGCGTACTAAGGCATTGAAGTAGAATAGGTCCTAGTTAAGCGAACAAGCCTGTGATAATCTCGGTATCGATAATAGTTTTTTGAACATAGGATTATATTCCATGAAAAAGTTTGCAGTAATGTTTGTCATGGCAATGCTTTTGCCACTAACAGCATGCGCTCAGGAGCCAGCGTCTAAATGGAAAGAAGGTACGCACTATACTGTGCTTGATAAAGAAGCCACAGATAAGCCTGTTATTACTGAGTACTTCTCATTTTGGTGCCCTCACTGCTTCCAGTTCGAACCAATCGTTGCGCAAATTAAAGAAAAGAAAAGCGACGGCACGAAATTCAATAAGGTGCATGTAAACTTTATGCGTTTTACTGGACCTGAAGTTCAAGACGATGCAACTAAAGCCATGCTTATTGCGCGCGCTATGAAGCAAGAAGACGCGATGAACGGCGCTATTTTTAACTATATCCACAAGCAACGTGCATCTATCACTGGCTTGAAAGACCTTCGCAATATCTTCGTTGTGAACGGTGTAGACGGTGAAGAGTTTGACAAAATGGCTAAAAGCTTCGGCGTAAATAGCATGGTGCGCAAGAATCAACAGCAAATTGACGAGTATCGTGAGCACCTAACTGGTGTGCCAAGCTTTATTATCAACGGTAAATATCAGCCTACATTCACTGCTGACATGACCTTCGACGACATCGCTGACCTAATCGTGTGGCTATCTGAGCAAAAATAATTTGGCTAATAACCAATACACTCGTTAGACCTTGAATAATTAAATGGGCGCTCAGGCGCCCATTTTTACGCCTTGGAGCATCCCAATGTATGCAGTAAGTGACTTTGCTGACTTTATCTGTGAACTTGACCAGCTAAAAGCTGTTAAGCGCCAGATCACCCTTCCCTGTGATAACTATCGACAGGAAAACTCCGCAGAGCACAGCTGGCATGTTGCATTAATGGCAAATATGCTAAGCGAATATGCGGCTAAACCTATAGATGTGACCCGCGTTATTCGCATGATCCTTATTCACGATATTGTGGAAATTGATGCTGGCGACATGTTTGCTTTCAATCATCAAACAGATCACGACGCACAAGCCGAGAAAGAAGTAGCTGCCGCTAAGCGCATTTTTGGTTTATTGCCGAGTCCACTTAGTAGTGAAATGCTCGATTTATGGCTTGAGTTTGAAGCAGCGGAAACCGCCGATGCAGAATTTGCAAAATCAATGGACCGCGTACTTCCCGTATTTCAAAATATGAAAGACAACGGAGGAAGCTGGAAGCGTCACGGTATTGCAAGGGAGAAAATTGAGAAGCGTAATGCTCACCTTAAATCTTGCGCACCGGCTTTATGGGACTACGTTATGCAGCAGCTTGATGTGGCCGTTGAAAAAGGCTGGCTAAGTCAGTAACGACTCAGCCAGACCTGTAGTATTAATTACAACATAACGTTGTAATAGTGTATTGCAATTAGAAGCGTGTACCAATCCACATCCAGAAGCGATTGGTATCCACCTTTATATCTCCCGCATCGTAAGTACCGTACTTAATGCCAAAATTGTACTTACCTGCAAACTTCTTCGTATACTGTACATTAATTTCGCTGCCTAAGTCGTCAGCACCGTTACTGCTGTCGTCAGCGCTGAAATCGTGGTAAGCCAAAAGCCATTTACCACCGGCTAGCCCACCTGATAGAGATAACTTAAGATCTTTTAAGCCCTGTGCTGGCGTGCCCAAGAACTGATCAGTCCAACCGTTGAATTTGTGCAGCGTAGCTAGCGGCGTTGCAAACCCGTACAACCCATCGTCAGAACCTAGTATTTCGTAATCGACCTTAGCCGTCACGCCAGAAAACGTGGCTGCGACATACGCATTTAAATAAGAGGCGTCAAAGTCGGTGGCCGTTTCGCCCGCGCCAGCTTCGCTTGATTGCGTGGCAAACTCACCACCGTAAGCCCAACTCACGCTCTCACCTTTCATCTTTCCATCGTAGCTCACGCCATACGTGTCCAACGCGTTATCCGTGTCGTTGTCCACTTCTAAAAGGTAAGCGTAGGCCACAAACTTGCCAATTTTAGATGTATAAGTCGCATGAAGAATATGATCTTTAGAATCTAAATCTGCCGCCTCAGCAAAAATGCGGTTGCGTTTGTAAAGATAGCTATAGAACAGCTCTAAATTGTCTGTTGCCGCATATTTAGCGCTTACGGCATCAAAGGTCTGGCGGTCTTGTCGCCAGCCAACGTGGCCAACAAATCGATGGTCATCTAACGTAATCACTTGTCGCCCTACTCTGGCGGTAAAGTTATCCGCCTTATACTGAATAAAAGCTTGATCAACTTCGGTAGTTTCAGGATCGGCAATGACCGAGTACTCACCCACGTTAAAGCCAGTAGGCCCCACAGTAAACTCATCTTGCCCCAATACAATGCGGCTATCTTCAACCTCGGCAGTAAACGAAAAGCCATTAACACTACCCGAGCTAAAGCCCAAACGGGTGCGCAAAGTCAGTGCACTTGCATCTTCTAATGCATTGTCTTGATCAACAGATTCATAACGTAAATTCAGGTCCGCCCATGCTTTTGAATCACTAAGGGCGGCGTGAATATCGGCAGCCATTACGCTGCCGCCTAGTACTGTCATAACAGATGCCGCCAGCATCTTGATGCCAAAGTTTTGTAACGTGTTCATGTGTATCCCCTATTGGTATTGATGAGGGCCTGCTGGCTTTTGCTGTACATTTTTTGCAGCGGTCTGTGTGCCATCTAGGCAAGGCGGATGTTTGACGGTTTAGTGGTTCTAAATCGAAAACATTCAACGCAGTATAGATGGCACACAGGCGCTGCCCGAAGGGGTCGTTATGGAAGCCTTTTACTCTTTGTCACAGTCCTTTAACTTAGCCCACTAGGCTTGCAGGACTGTTTCGCGATTAAAAGGCTTCCATTTAGACCAAAACTTGTACAACAAAGGCCAACAGGCCCAGAAGTCAACACTTACCCAGCCAGCAGTAGAATGCTGGTTAAAAGTGATGGTTTTGGTTAGTTGGCGGAAAAGGCTTCCGCCCTAGTCAGGTGCCGATAAAGCTAGGCGGCATCTGACTTCTTAGCGTCTTTTTTTTCAGATGACACCCCGCTGGGTTTTACTAGCTGTTGTGAATGTTTGTTAGTTGTAGGCGCTTGGTTGGCGCGTGACGAAACGGTTTCAACCTTCTTTTGTTTGTCGTAAAGGAAAGTTAAGACTTCATGTCTGTAGTGGTTGTACTGCTTGTTATCTGCAAGTGCTAATCTATCTCGCGGACGCGGCAACTCAATATCCAGAATTTCGCCAATGGTGGCTGCCGGGCCGTTATTCATCATAACAATGCGGTCTGATAGCAATACCGCTTCATCCACATCATGAGTAATCATGATAACCGTGTTACCCAAATCAGCATGAATTTCCATTAGCGAGTCTTGAAGATGAGCGCGAGTTAGGGCGTCTAGCGCACCGAACGGCTCATCCATTAGCAGCACTTTTGGCTCCATTGCCAACGCTCGTGCAATGCCCACTCGCTGTTTCATACCACCTGATATTTCACTGGGTAATTTATCAAGGGCGTGGGTCATGTGCACAAGCTCTAGGTTGTGCATGATCCAGTCACGCATCTCGTTTTTACTCTTGCCTCGCATGGTCGATTTTACGGCCAGCTCAACATTCTTGTATACCGTAAGCCAAGGTAATAAAGAATGGTTTTGAAAGACTACTGCGCGTTCAGGTCCAGGCTGCTTCACTTCTGCGCCATCTAAAATTACGCCGCCGGTAGTAGCTTGGTGCAAACCTGCGACGATATTCAGCACCGTTGATTTACCGCAGCCCGAATGGCCAATTAACGACACAAATTCACCTTTGCTGATTTTAAGATTTACATCTTGAAGCGCAGTGAAGGGCCCTTTCGGTGTGGGGAAGTCGATACCTACCTGCTCTAACTCTAAGTGTTTAGTGTGCATAAAATTTTCCTCAAAATTAGCGTAGTACGCTCGACTTGTCCCAGCTTACAGCGCGCTGAATCGATAACATTAAGCGGTCTAGCACAAAGCCAATAGCGCCAATGGTGAGCACTGCTACCATGATTCTCGCTAGCGACTCCGAACTTCCGTTTTGGAATTCATCCCACACAAACTTTCCTAGGCCCGGGTTTTGGGCAAGCATTTCTGCCGCAATCAGTACCATCCAGCCAATACCAAGCGACAATCTAAGTCCTGTAAAAATCATGGGAATAGAAGATGGAAGTACTATTTTGGTGAGATGAGCAAAGGGCGTAAGACGCAATACTTTACTTACGTTGATTAGGTCTTTATCAATATTGGAAACGCCTACAGCGGTGTTAATAAGAGTTGGCCATAAACAACAAAGCGAAACCGTAAAGGCAGAGGTGACAAATGATTTAGAAAACGCCGGGTCATCGCTGACATAAAGGGCACTTACTACCATAGTCACCAGCGGCAGCCATGCCAATGGAGACACTGGCTTAAATAACTGGATAAGTGGATTTATTGCGGTGTAAGCAGATTTACTTAGACCACATAGTATACCCACGGGAACCGCCACGACTGATGCAATTAAGAATCCAACCATGACGGTGTAAAGGCTTGTCCATATCTGATCAAAAAACGTTGGCGCACCGGTGAATTCTCTAATTTTTGGCTGATAAGTAGGGTCCTGCGCTACACGCGCTGCATTTCTTGCTTCTTGACGTTGATAGAAAGCGTCTGCTTTTTCGCGCTGTGCAATATGCTCGTCAATTAACGCACCGGCCTGCTCAAAAACTTGTGCGGGCCCTGGGAACTGCCCCAGCGACGTGTCGATACTTTTTGCAACACCATTCCAAATGGCCAAGAACATTAGCAAGCCGATAACAGGCAGCAGCAACGCAGGCGTGGATTGATATAAACGGCTCAACAAAGAGTTGGCGTTTGACGGCGACGATGGAAGGCGAAGAATGGTTGTCATCTTGCTCATTGCTTGCTCCTGACACATGATGTGCGCTATTGCGCTGTTTATGCCCCGCCCTAGTTAGAACTGAAGTCGGGGCCATTGAACCTGACACTTACAGTACAGTGTCGCCCTTCAGACCAATCTTAAATTGCTCTAAATAAGCGTTAGGCTTGCTTCCATCAAACGTCACGCCATCAATGAATTCGCTCTGAGGCGGCTTGTAGCCTGTTTCCGTTGCAAACTCAGGGAAATCAGACGCTTTAGCTTTACCTTCGGCAATGAGTGCTTTAGCTGCCTGAGCATAAACCTCAGGTTTATAGACTTTTTTAGCTGTTTCTTTATACCAGTCGTCAGACTTTGCTTCTGAAATCTGGCCCCAACGGCGCATTTGTGTGAGATACCAGATAGCGTCGCTGTAATAGGGGTAGGTAGCGTTGTAGCGGAAGAACACATTAAAGTCGGGCACGTCGCGCTTGTCACCTTTCTCGTATTCGAAAGTACCTGTCAAGCTGTTAGCCAGTACGTTTTCATCCGCACCTACGTAGTTACTCTTGGCAAGAATCTTTACTGCTTCAGGGCGGTTAGCATTGTCATTCTCATCCAGCCACATTGCCGCAAGAATTAGTGCTTTAACCACACGAATGTGCGTATTAGGGTATTTTTCTGCCCAGCCTTGGCTTACGCCGAACACTTTTTCAGGGTTATTTTTCCAAATTTCGTAATCGGTGATCACAGGTACACCAATACCTTTGAATACTGCCTGTTGGTTCCAAGGTTCGCCCACGCAGTAGCCATAGATAGTGCCGGCTTCCATCGTGGCAGGCATTTGCGGTGGAGGTGTTACAGACAACAGTGCCTGAGCGTCTATTTGACCTGCTGTGTCACCTTTATGCGGCGCATAATATCCAGGGTGAATTCCACCTGCCGCTAGCCAATAGCGTAGCTCGTAGTTGTGCGTAGAAACCGGAAAGACCATTCCCATGTTGAACGGCTTTCCTGCGTTGCGGTATTCATCAACCACTGGCTTTAAATAATCGGCCTTAATGGGATGTACTGGCTTGCCATTTTCCTGTGGAATATGCGCCTTCATTTTGTCCCAAATTTCATTAGAAACGGTAATACCATTTCCGTTGAGATCCATGCTGAACGCTGTTACCACATGCGATTCCGTACCGAAACCAATGGTCGCGCCAAGGGGCTGACCAGCCAACATGTGGGCGCCATCTAATTGGCCGTCAATTACGCGGTCAAGCAGTACTTTCCAGTTAGCCTGTGCTTCCAACGTAACGTAGAGGCCCTCATCTTCAAAAAAGCCTTTTTCGTACGCCACAGCAAGCGGTGCCATATCAGTGAGCTTGATAAAACCAAACTTAAGTTCTTCCTTCTCAGGCCAGCCTACCGCTGGCGCTTGTGCTGCCACACTCGCAGAAAAACTTGCTACAGAGACGGCAAGTGCTGCACATACTCCAGCACTCGCCGTTCGAAAGCGTTTTAGCAGTGATGTTGTCTTTAACCCAGTCATACGTGTTCCTCGTAGCCAAAAAAAACCCACCAGCGTACGACGTTTAACCGTCGAGCATGGTGGGCTTCGTTGCCGTGTTTGTAATATCGGAGTTCTTACAAACGCATCAAGTTGTTAATGGTAAGTCAGGAATTCCCGCTCACACACCTCATCTTTAAGGGAGGTTTATTAAAAGCTTTAGCTTATAAAACCATCTTTATTTTTTATTATTATGCACTTGCCATAAATGCCGGAGATGATGATGCTTCCTTACCGTTCTCCGCTGAATCCTATTTGTTTACCCTATGGTAAGTGTTGTGCACTCCACTCTGCCATCGCATTTGTGTTTGCACCCGTTGCTTTGTACAGCAACGTTGCTGTTGCACGGATTAATTAGCACCCATCGTGCCAGAAATGTAAGCCATTAAAATTTATGAACATTTACACTATTGAGGTAAGAGAAAAGTGAGAATGAATTCGTTTTGGTGCACCAAAACAGGGGGGGTGTTCAACCTTGGTGCGCGAAAGCAGATACCAAGGTTGAACAAATATGGCCAATGACTAAAGCCGTCTGATTGTGTCGCTAATTTTCTAGAGGCGTTTAGTAAATTGCCCGATAGCGTTTACCACTTCATTGGCACCGCTTTGGATTTCGCTCATTGCTTTGCCTGACTGCGTTGAATACTCTAAGGCTTCGCGCGCTTTTTCCTGACCCGCTTCAATTAACTGAACTGCATTTTCTGTTAACTTTCTGTTTTCTACGACGACGTTTACGATTTCTTCAGTTGCGCTACTGGTTCGCGACGCTAGCTGCCTGACTTCATCGGCAACCACCGCGAAACCACGCCCTTGATCGCCTGCACGTGCAGCTTCAATAGCAGCGTTAAGCGCCAATAAATTAGTTTGATCGGCAATTCCGCTAATACTTTTAACCAAGTCCGCAACTTTTTGGGATTGCTCATCTAGGTCCTTAATACCTTCACTCGCATTGCCCATCTGTTTCGTTAATTCGTTCATCGCCTTAACCGTAGAATCGAGCACTTGATTTCCCTTACGAGCTTGCTCTCCAGTTTCTTGCGAAATGTTGAATGCAACGTTGGCGGCTTCGGAAATGGCGAACTCCCGCTTCATTTGCTCAGTGATTACGGTTGCAAACTTAACCACTTTATAAAGGTTGCCATCCTCATTTCGTATGGGGTTATACGACGCTTCAAGCCAAACTTCGTTCCCTCGACTGTCGATACGCTTATAACGCCCCGACTCTAATTGTCCTTGCGCTAGTCCACGCCAAAACTGCTTGTACTCTTCAGAGTTCGCTTCTTGTTCCGTGCAAAAAATCCTATGATGCTTTCCAACTATTTGCTCCAACTTATAGCCCATTGCTTTCAAAAAGTTTTCATTGGCTTTAATTATGCTCCCATCTAGATTGAACTCTATGACTGCGGAAGAGCGATTAAGTCCGGCAAGCATGTCTCTAAGCTCGTTACTGTAAGAAATATTGCGCGTTTGCTCTGCCATATAGAAAGAAATACACTTCACATTTCCATAGGCGTCGTCTATGGGCTGTATGATTCCTCTTACCCAAATCTCATGACCTTTTGCATTGTTGAATCTAACTGCGCCATGCCAATGACGATGATTTTTAATAGCGCCTAGCATATCTTGAACGTCCGATTTTTTGAGCGATTTCGGATCCATCAAGCTTTCAAGAGACTTCCCTTCTAGCTCTGAAATCTTAAATCCTGTTGCTTGAGTATATAGATCATTAATTGCACTTATACGTCCGTCTGCATTCAACTCAATGTACAACATTTCTTCACGAAGCTCTTCCTTAACCGTTTCATGTGCCGCCATTTCCTTTTCCAAACGTTGGTTTTCGGCTATCAACTCTTTATTTTTGAAAAACATCCTGCGCTCCTAATGAACTTCGTTTCACGCATTATTTATCAGCCGACTTAGCTCATAACGAAGCCACCCTGACAAAATAGGCACTGGCGTATCACACTGAAATACGGTTAGTTGTCTGAAACGATAAGCTAGTATTTATTGGTTTTGATTAAAGATAGCAGAGGAAGTGAAGTTTATTGATGTTTCACACAAATAAAACTAAATTTTTTTGTTCAATAAAGATTAAAGATAGCCCAGTTTGGGCATTGACATAAACGCGCTACTTTTTGCTATACAAAAATACTCATGGCAGCGATGAAAACACGCAACGATTCCGGCCGCCCGTTTTGGCGTCGTACAAAGCTCTGTCAGCGGTATTAAGGATCGAAGTTAACGTCCAGTTGTGGTGATTAACGAAATTGACCGTTGCAACGCCCAAACTTGCGGTAATTACGGGTGAAACTGTGCTCTTGCTGTGCTCTATCCCTAATGATTCTATCGCATCTCGAATCTCTTCAGCTTTCACCTTCGCGCCTTTCTCATCGATATTAGGCAGAATCGCTACGAACTCCTCACCACCGTATCGAGCACAGAAATCAGTATTACGGGTAATAACTTCATTAAGCCCAATAGCGACGGCTTTCAGGCATTCATCCCCTTTAGGGTGACCATAATTGTCATTGTAAAGTTTGAAACTATCGACATCCAAGATAATCACCGTCAACGGCCATTCATACCGTTTTGACATTGCTATTACCTTTTCCATTTCCATTTCAAATGCCCGTCGGTTTGGGATGTTAGTCAGCGGATCGCTAAGTGACAAACGAATCAATTCGGTTTCTTGGCTCTTCACTCTCTCAAAATACAGTGCGAAGGTTTTAGCCAGGCGAGATATCTCGTCACTGCCTTCGAAGCTTGCTACTTCTTCACTATTTTTTTCAACCAAGTTGGTTAAAGCAATTAAACGCAGAATAATACGTTTGTAGATATAGAAGATGATGGCGCAACAAATAATCATCACAATTAATGAAAGTGCCAATGACAGGGTTATTTGTTTGGACACAGCCTGGTTGGCAGACAATGCGTAAAATGAGGTGTCTTTTGTGATTGAAGATGCCCTAAACTCAATATTTGACGCGACTTCTTCAGCCAAGTGCTCAACAAAACTGCCTCGCCCTCTTGAACGTCCACGAATACGCATGACATTAGCTTGTTTATCAATCATGCCCCATTTACCTAATACCCCCTCCTCTAGCGCACTTACCAGTTCGCTGCTGCGCTTGTCTAGCGATGTCGCCTCACGCAAGGAAGCGATGCTTTTTTCAATACTGTCCTCTAACTTGCGTAACTCATGCAGTTGGAACTGCTGATTTATTTGGGCAATTTGTAATATCAGAGGAACCAGCGTTTGAGAAGATTGAATACCCTCATACTGCGATTTATTGTCTTCGAAAGTATTGTTCAAGTAAGTAAAGAGTACTTCCCTTTCCACCCGCACTTCTTTTTCAACATCAATTCGCTGACGCACTAATGCGTTTAGTTCTTCTATTTCTAATGTAAGTACATTCAGTTGCGTCGCTAAGTACTTGTCTCCCTGCTCAAGTTTCAAATTGGAGGAATCCAGGCGCTCTATCGTTTCATCTAACTGAGTTTTGATAATACGCCGAGACGATTGGCTCTCAGACGATGTTAATCGCGCAGTAAGTGAAATTAAGTGCTGAACTTCACGAGTAATTTCAGTAGCTTGGCTAAGAGTGGGGATAGAAGACGAGGTGATATCGTCAAGCACTGTTCGCACGTCATTTAAACGCAGCAGCGTCAAAACCAGTATTAAAAGAAAAAATCCCATCACACTGCATTGTGCAATGATAAACAGATACAAAGTCTTTTTCTTATGCTGCATCTGATCACTCGCCTTTTGCCATATTTATTATGCGGTTATCAGTTTTAGGCTTTAAATCGTATTGATTGACGATGGCCTGCATAACAAGGTCTGATATTTGAGGGGGACGTGTGCTCGAGGCCGGACGCTTTTCGGTATTCTTTAACGCATAGAAACCGTCTCCGCCATTGGCCAGAAAGTTACTTGTAGCCAGTGAATAGGTTTTCGACTTATCGATTCGCTTTCCATTAATCGTGACATTTTTTACTCGTTGAAAAACTTTCGCTGAAGGGTCGAAACTATAAGACATACCCGATACATGAGGAAAACCACCTTTTAAATTTTGATATTGCGAAAGCCCCTCTTCCAGAGCTTGAATCAACTGAGCGCCAGTTATATCTAAAGCTACTACATGCGCGCGAAACGGCATTTCGGTGACAATATCTTGCCGAGTAATCGGTGTACCTGCCGTATATTGTTTGTTGCCTCGGATACTGCCTCCGTTTATCAAGGCAATTTCAGTATTGGCATAGTGTTTAATGGTATCCGCGACAAAGTTTACAAAAGGATTCTCTTCACTTCTCACTTCTTTGCGCGCGGTCGAAACGGCAATCTTCCATTCGCCAATTTGGATATTTAACAACCGCTTTAGGCGCGCTTCATACTCAATGAGTTGCTCGTTTAACTCAGCATCAGCCTCTATATCTTCTAACGGCTGTTCGGTATACGACGTTGCTTGCCACCCAGCACTTTTCACGAAACTAGCAACGACAGCGGTGCCCTGCTGCGTAAGCACCATGCTATTAGGGTGACGCGTAGTTTCGAGCATATTTTTCTCGTCCAAGCGACTGTCTGTTATAAAAGCGACATCAATAATGCGTTTGTTCAGCATGGTATTAATAAAAGGGAACGGGTAGGAATAGTGAAGCAAAATAATATCTGCGCCTTGCTGTCGCAATCTTTTAGACTCCTCCATGATGGCTTTTTGAGGAGGCGTTATAGTAATATCAGATAATTGGTACTCTTCTATCACTCTCTCATGTAAAACTGATATAACACCAAGAGTTAATTCTTCTTTTTCTACAATCACAGAAGTGTGCAGGCCATCAGGGGAACGCCCCACTCGGTTGTCTATTACGTTGCTGGCTACCAATGGAAAGGCTGCTTCATAAGAACGAAGAGATAATTCATCCTCATAGAAACTAAATTCTCTCTTTGTGACCCCCATCACATCTGGCTCAAGGGAATTGAGAATATCAATAATGTGGGAGCCACGGTCAAACGAGGATAGCGCGCTCGGCCCAATCGAGCCACCGCCGAAAATGAAGAAGACGGTTTCACTAATTTGCCGCTGTTGTTTTACGAGGGTTTGAAGATTAGCGTAACGCCCTGTGCGTGCGTCGCTAATATTAGGCATATCTGCGGTTAGTACGAAAGTTACGCTAGAGGTTGTGACCTGTTCTCGATTTTCAGATACAGCATAACCTGCTCGAAATATGAGCGACAGGCTAGCTAAAAATACGAGCCATTGCGTGATTCGCATAACACCACTTAAGGAAAACTTGTTATTACTATTAACAAGTATAGCAACGATTAAGTCAATGCGACGATTGGCTATTTTTCCTTAAAAAGAAGGGCTTTATATCAAGCAATATAGATAATTGCCCGCTCGGAAAACGCAGGTGACCTTAAAATGGCGTTGCGCTTTTATCGCGCTGTGCCCAAAGCTGCCTTGCCTGGGACAGGGCATCTGCGACATCACACTTTTGTAGCAGCACTAAATAGCTGGCAAGTGTACTCAAAACGGCTTGTTCACCGTAAAGGCTACTCGCGTTACCCGCCCACACATCAAGCATGTCGTTAACGTTCATGTCTTTATCTTTAAGCGCCCATTTGTCAGCAACCACCGGCATTATTACTTCTTCGGTCTCACCATTTCTGGTAATAAATAGCTCAGTTTCCCGTTCACCATTAACTTCAGGATCTCCGCCATCACCACGAAAACAAAGCGCATCTATAGATGGATAATTTTCATTAACGCGGCAGTGTTTGTGGTCAAGATGCATATGGAAAACGCCCTGTACGCAAAATTGTGCAGCGGTGGGATTCAACAACCTTGCGAGGGTGTTAGCGCATGAACGCAGGCCAAATACCTCACGAAGCTTAATAATTGTGTCGAGCGCAGGCAGCAAATAAGACAAATCAAGGTAAGTCACCCCTTTATCCGTTAACTGCTGTTTGGCATCTTCAATACTGCTAACTTCAGACAGGCCCAATTGGGGTAACGCTATACTTGCATAAAGGCGTCCCGAACCCGGTTCATGCGCACCGTGGAGCATAACCGAGTAACCATTGTTGGCTAGAACCGCTACGGCCAATAAGTACCACGGTAACTGGCGACGCTTTCCCGCGTAGCAGCCAATATCTAACGTGGGGGTGAGGTTTTTAACTTCTGGCTCTATCAGCTCTCTGCATGCATCGACAAAGCCAATAACTTCTTCTGGTGTTTCTTCACGGGTACGCAGCAACATAAGAAATGCGCCGCGTTGATCGCCTGTCACTTCATTGGCCAATACCATTTTCATGGCATGATAAGCCTCATCACGGGTAAGGCTACGCCCCCCTTTTTGACCTTTTCCAATAATTTTTATGTATTCACTAAATGGTTGCTGCATGCTTGGATGAATGTAATAGAAGAGTATTTACCTGTTGACGAGACTCTACCACCTTTCCAAATATAAGTAACGTAGGCCCCGTTAAATTTGCTGCTTCTACCTTGCTATGAATATCGGCAAGCACGCCAGTAATCACGCGCTGTTCAGGCGAAGTGGCATTTTCAATTGCCGCTACTGGCCATGTGGTTGGCACGTTGTGATGAATCAAGCCTTTGTATAGCCCTTCAAGTCGGCTTAGCCCCATATAAACCACCATGGTTTGCTTCAATACATTTTGCGCCATGGGTGCCATCTCTGGCCATTGATCCACGTCCTTAAAATGTGCGGTCATAAAACTCACCGACTGAGCACAACGCCTGTCGGTTAAAGGGATCCCCGTATAGGCTGACACACCCGATGCTGCCGTAATACCAGGAACAATAGCAAAAGGAATGTTGGCTTTTGTGAGTGCATCGGTTTCTTCGCAGGTTCTTGCAAATAGGGCTGGGTCACCGCCTTTTAACCGTACGACAGTGTGACCGTTGCTTGCCAATTCAACCACTCGCTTGCATATAGCGTCTTGGGTAAAGCTATGCTTTTTGCAGCGTTTCCCTACATATTCTTTCACCACTTTAGAGGGAATTAGCGCGAGAATATCTTCGCTGACTAAAGCATCGAACAGCACGACATCGGCTTGTTGCAGAAGACGAAACGCTTTTAACGTAAGTAACTCGGCATCACCAGGGCCAGCACCGACGATGAACACCTGCCCTTGTTTATGACCTTCAGTTTGCCTGTTTGCTAACTTCAACCACTTGCCAAAGTATGAATGCTTAGCTGGAGCTTTTGGATTATCGGAGCGCTGGCGCGTCGTCACGGTCGTGACCGAGGTAGAAATAGCATCGCGATAAAAGAGGTTTAACAAAGGTTTCTGCGGTTTAAATAAGGTGCGCAAAAACGGTAACGACCAACTAGATGCAATTGACATGATTTAACGCTCCTAAACAGATTGAATTTCAATGACTAAATGCTTGTCTATCAGCTGAGACAAAGCGGGCTTGCACGAGCCACAATTCGTACCACACTTTAATGCTTCACCAAGATCTGCCACCGAACTACAGCCTTCTTCGATGGCATGTGTAATGGTTTTTTCGCGCACTTCAAAGCAGCTACAAACTACATCACCATTTAAAAATGCGTCGTCTACTTGGCCACGTATTAAATTGCGCTGTATGTCTGTAGAAATAGATGTGTTGAGAAGACTGGCAAGCCATTCGTTAGGTACTGACCATGTGCTTTTTGAATGTGGCGCTGCCTGCGCTGTTGTATGTGCAGTTGCTGGTGCCCTTTCACCCTTTTCTGGCTCATCGCCCAAAAACGCCGCGAAACAAAGAGTATCATCGACAAGCGCAAGGCATACTGAGTATGTATGATGATGAAACTGCAATAGCACCGCGTTTTGCGGCAGCAGAGGTATCAACCCTTGGGTAAAATCCCGACGACCTTTGTTCGAAGCAACATTCAATACTGATAATGCTGCATCCGAGTTATTTAAAGGTGAAGACGCCTCTGTGCTTTCAAGCGGTGTCGTATTCCAGTAATCACACGCATGCTTTAGTGCGTCTTCACTAAACGGATTAAGTTTTGAATTATGTGCTGATTGGTTTACTGATGAAACAAAGAGCTTGCCGTAGGTAGCGAAATGAGCAGGCGCGATAGCTACCGCCGCGTGTTTTAACTCTGGCTGCCCTGAAATAGGGTCTACCGCGCTGGCGTAAAGTGCGCCTAGTTTACTGTGCGAACCCCATTGCGCCGACCAGTGAATGGGAATGAATACTTCCCCTTTGCGCATATCCGTATCCGCTTTAACCGGATAAATAACAGGGGCGTCTTTACACACTGCACTTGAAAGAGAAACGAGGCTTCCATCTTCAACGCCCAATTCAGCAGCGTCTTTAGGGTTGATATGCACGCAAGCACTTGGCATATGAGCCAGTAACTTTGCCGCTTTACCCGTGCGTGTCATAGTATGCCACTGATCTCGCGCTCGGCCGCTGTTCACAACAAAAGGATAAGCGTCTGATGTTACCTGCAGTGGCGCTCTGTAAGTTACGGGAATAAGTTTCGCTTTGCCACTAGGGGTTGAAAACCGTTTATCTTCAAAAGGACGTTTACTGGTAAGGCGAGGGTTAGGGTTAGATTTAGAATTAGAACTGGCCGTATTCTCAGCTTTTATAACTGTGTGAAAAGGCCACTGCAAAGGCGATAGCCCATTGTACTGAGCTTCACTTAACGCTTGTAAAGGTGACAGGTCTAATTGTCGCTTACCGTTATTTTGATAGCCGGTTAGCCCAGCGTATTCGCAGAATATTTGTGACGGATGGGTAAAATTAAATGCCTCGCCAAAGCCCATTTTACCCGCCACTTCGCATAGTATTTGCCAATCGTGTTTTGCACTACCTGGTGGGGGCAATATACCGCGCTGACGTGAAATACGGCGCTCTGAGTTTGTTACCGTGCCGTCTTTTTCCGACCACCCCGTGGCAGGAAGAGCAATGTGCGCGTAGTTAAGCGTATCGTTAGACTCAACAATATCAGACACCACCACCATGTCACACTTTGAAAGTGCGCGCTCAACTTGACCGCGATTTGGCATACTGACAACAGGGCTAGTCCCCATTATCCAAACGAACTTTACCTTTCCACTCTCAATTGCATTAAACAAATCAACTGCTTTAAGCCCCTGCCCTTTAGGCATGACGGGTGCATTCCAATAGGTTTTAACAGCGCTGATATGATCAGGGTTTTCAAGGTCCATATGAGCAGCTAGCATATTGGCTAACCCACCGACTTCACGCCCTCCCATGGCATTTGGCTGGCCAGTAATTGAAAACGGACCACAACCGTCTTTAGCAATTAAATCCATTGCTAAATGACAGTTGATAATGGCTTGGGCTTTATCCACACCAGCAGAAGACTGGTTCACGCCCATAGAATAAAAAGTAACTACGCTAGAGGCTTCACAAAAGGCATCAAAGAAGGCCTTAATGCTGTTAATGTCCAGGTCGCATACTTCAGCAACGTCATCTAACGTTAAGGCATTTGCACTTTTGAGCGTTTCTTCAAGTCCCTCGGCATAGGTCTCAACGGCGGATTTGTCTATTCGACCTTGTGCGTTTGCATAGCTGAGTAAACCGTTAAATAGCGCTACGTCGCTACCCGGTTTTATAGGAAGGTGTAAATCGGCAATGGTACAGGTTTCGGTTTTGCGTGGGTCAACAACAATGACCTTCATATTCGGATTTTTCAGCTTTGCTCGCTGAATGCGTTGAAAAAGCACTGGGTGCGCCCACGCCGTATTACTCCCGGTGATCACCAGTAAATCTGTACATTCCAAATCGGTGTAATCGCAAGGCACCACATCTTCACCGAACGCACGCTTGTACGCGGCAACGGCTGATGACATACATAGGCGTGAATTCGTATCGATATTGGCACTGCCGATGAAACCTTTCATAAGCTTATTGGCAATGTAATAGTCTTCGGTGAGAAGCTGACCTGATACATAAAAAGCAACGGCATCCGCGCCATACTGCGCAATGGTAGAGGTGATCTTATCCGCAATCACATCGGTGGCCGTGTCCCAATCCACCGATTGACCTGCCATGGTTGGGTGAAGCAAACGTCCGTTTACGTCGTTTGTTTCAAGCAGGTTTGTTCCTTTAACACACAATCTTCCATAATTGGCGGGATGCTCTGGCGTGCCTTTAACAGTGTCCAGGGTTATGGCACGCGGGCTTACGTTGCAACTGATATCTACACCACACCCTACGCCGCAGTATGGGCATGTTGTTTGTCTTAATTGTTCAGACATCATGTCGGGTTGTCGTGTAGGCATATTCATTTCATTACCTTTTTCGGTTTAACAGCTTTTGAATGCATTTTGCTAAAAGGCTTTTTTCATGTGGGCGTTCAAATAAAGGCAGTTTGCTTAAACGCCGACGAAAACCTTTTCGCCCTCTACCTTCACAGCGTAAGCCGTGACGGAAACATCGTCGTGTTCTTTACACAGCCCGGTTTCTAAAAAGTAATGCTCTTTGTATAGAGGCGAAGCAACAACAGGCGCACCGCCTATCGACCCTAGAAGCCCGCGATAGAGTACGTTTGCTTTACCAATAGGGTCGTAGTTACTAATGGCGAAAACCTGGGTTTCGCCGTTTATCTTCAAACTGAAAATTGCCACTTGCTGTGAGTCGACAAGGGCGCAAACCCCACTGTTTGTCACTAAGTCGTTCGTCTCACAAATATAGTGCCATTGCACTTGCTGTGGTTCTGACGCCATTACATTTTGCGCTGCTGACATAATTTGATTCTCCTAACAGGGTTGATAAGCCAGTGGCTATACCATAGAGACAGGAATGAACTGATTTTTACCTGCTACTTTTTCAGCTTCAGTAGCTGGGCGAACCTGGCCTCGCTCTGAAACAAACTGAATATTGGTGTCGCTAGCATTGCTGTTTACGAATTGACGGAAACGCTTGCGCGACTCAGGGTTTTCAATGGTGGTTTTCCATTCGCACTGATAAGCATCAACCACAGCATCCATCTGTGCTTCAAGCTCACTATTAATGCCAAGAGCATCGTTTATCACAACGTCTTGCAAGTAAGCTAACCCACCTTCTAAGTTGTCCATCCACACCGATGTGCGCTGTAGGCGATCAGCCGTTTTCACATAAAACATCAGCACGCGGTCGATGTACTTTATAAGGGTTTCGGTATCTAGATCGGTGGCAAACAGGTCTGCATGTCGAGGCTTCATGCCGCCATTCCCGCAAACATACAGGTTCCAGCCTTGCTCGGTAGCAATAACACCAATGTCTTTACTTTGGGCTTCTGCGCACTCACGGGTACACCCCGAAACGGCAAATTTAATTTTGTGCGGTGCACGTAAGCCTTTGTAACGATTCTCTAAGTCAATGGCAGTGCCAACAGAATCCTGTACACCGTAGCGGCACCATGTGCTGCCCACACACGATTTCACGGTACGCAGTGCCTTCGCGTAAGCATGGCCGGTTTCAAAACCACCAGCGACCAGTTTTTCCCAGATATCCGGTAAGTGCTCTACGCGCGCTCCAAATAAATCAATGCGCTGACCACCCGTGATCTTGGTGTACAGGTTGTATTCTTTTGCCACTTCGCCGAGCAGAATCAACTTCTCAGGCGTTATTTCGCCACCAGGTACACGCGGTACAACCGAGTACGTGCCATCTTTTTGCATGTTGCCAAGGTAGATATCGTTGGTGTCTTGCAGAGGAAGATGTGAAGCCTTAAGAATGTAGTCGTTATACACCGAAGCTAAAATTGAGCCGACAGCGGGCTTACAAATTTCACACCCTAGACCTTCACCATGCTGCTCTAGTAGCTCGTCAAAGGTGCGAATGCCGTTTACCTTAACAATGTGAAATAGCTCTTGTCGGGTATGGTTGAAGTGCTCACAAATGGCTTTTGATACTTCCACACCGCGCTTTTCAAGTTCGCTATCCACAACATTTTTAAGTAAGGCAGCACAGCCTCCACAACCTGTACTGGCCTTAGTTTCACCTTTTACATCACCAACGCTACAACAGCCGCCTTCAATGGCTGAAACTATGTCGCCCTTAGTCACATTTAAGCATGAACAAATAGACGCGGTGTCTGGTAGTGCATCGGCACCTAACGCCGGTGCGGCATCGGATGAGGGCAGAATTAGGCTTTCTGGGTGTTCAGGTAATTCAATATTATTAAGTGCATACTGTAAGAGCGTGTCGTAGTCGCTGGTATCGCCAACGAGCACAGCACCAAGCACGTACTTTTGCTCGCTATCTACCACCAGCTTTTTATACACGCCCTCGGGCTGATTTAAGTACGTGTAGCTAAGCGCTCCGTCTGTGCGTTCATGGGCATCGCCAATTGAGCCCACTTCTACGCCCATTAGCTTGAGTTTAGTGCTCATATCTGCGCCAGCGAACTCGGCATCGCCACCTGTAATATGACTTACGGCCGTGCGTGCCATGGTGTAGCCAGGTGCAACAAGACCAAAGATTTTGTTATCCCACAGCGCACATTCACCCACAGCGTAAATGTTTGGGTCAGACGTCACGCAATGGTTATCAATGACAATACCGCCGCGCTCACCCAGTGTTAGCGCTGACTTTCTGCCAAGCTGATCGGAAGGTCGAATACCGGCAGAGAATAAAATCATGTCAGTTTCTAGTGCAGTGCCGTCAGCAAACACCATTTTATAGCGGCAGGTATCACCAGCCTCGATAGTTTGGGTGGCCTTTTGGGTGTGAACCATTACGCCCAATGCTTCGATTTTATCTTTAAGCACGTTACCACCAGCTTGGTCTAGCTGTACCGCCATAAGCTGCGGGGCAAACTCTACCACGTGGGTGTCTAGACCGGCTTGTTTTAGTGCGTTAGCGGCTTCTAAACCTAGAAGACCGCCGCCAACGACAACCCCTACTTTGCTCACCGCTGCTGACGCTTCAATAGCAAGTAGATCGTCTATAGTACGGTACACCAAGCAATGCTCTTGATCGTTGCCAGGAATGGGTGGCACAAATGGGTAAGAGCCCGTAGCTAACACAAGCTTATCGTAGCTAAACACCTGCCCTTCCGACGTCGTCACTTTATTATTGTCACGGTCTATATCGGTAACCAAGGCATTGGTAACTACGTTTACGCCCCACTCGGCGTACTGAGCGGGAGTAGTAAGCGCTAAGTCATCAGCACTCGCGCCGCTAAAAAAAGACGACAGATAAACGCGGTCGTACGCAAGGCGTGACTCGCCGCATAAAACGGTTATTTCTACATTGGCATCGCTTTGGTGAAGCTGCTCAACAAAATGATGCCCCACCATGCCGTTGCCTACGACGACAATTTGCGGTTTTGAGTCCAATGAAGTCATGGTATTCCCCTTTTTTCGGGACAAAAAAAAGCCCGCTTCAACTTTCGTTGATGCGGGCTTCGTTGCCTATTTTGCCAACGGTTTAGGTCGGCTAACACATTTTACGGAGTGTTATAAATCACACAATTTTCAGCGATTGACACAAATCACCAAAACACACTTTACGTTTATAGCTATCCAAGTTCAGTGCCAAAACCGTAAATAATTGTTTTTATTTGATTTACTACAAAATAAGCATTATTCAGACTTCACAACTGCACCAAACAAACGCAAAACTGTGTTTACTTGGTGCATTAAGGCTATCAAATAACTTAGGCCAGCTTATCCGTCGCTACGCGGTAGCGAGGGTCTTCAACCACGTTAATTTCAACAAACTTATCGGCCTTGCGAAGCAGTGAGCGACATTCATCACTGATATGGCGAATGTGTAGCTTTTTACCCTGCTCTTCGTATTTGTCAGCAAGGGTATCTAGCGCATCGATACCTGATGAATCCCAAATGCGAGAGTCTTTAAAGTCAATAACTACATCATTAGGGTCGTTGGCGATATCAAACAGGTCTTTGAAATGCGATACCGAGCCAAAGAACAGCGGGCCGTCTAGCTCATAGACTTTCCAACCGTCGTTATCGATATGGGATCTCGCTTCAATATGACGAGCGTGTTTCCATGCAAACACCAGTGCTGAAACGATAACACCCACCACAACCGCAATAGCCAGATCAGCGATAACGGTAACGCCTGTTACTAGGAAAAGTACGAACGCATCTTCTTTGTTTACGCCGCGAATAATTCTGAATGACGCCCACTCAAATGTAGCGATAACCACCACGAACATAACGCCAACAAGGGCAGCGAGAGGAATCATTTCAATTAGCGGAGCAGCAAATAGAATAAAGCCTAATAATACAACCGCCGCGGTGATACCAGACAAGCGGCCACGGCCACCAGAGTTAATATTAATCATACTTTGACCAATCATGGCGCAACCGCCCATACCGCCAAAGAAACCGTTTACGGTATTTGCAACGCCTTGGCCAACGCACTCTTTGTTGCCGCGCCCGCGGGTATCTGTCATTTCGTCAATTAATGAAAGAGTAAGAAGCGACTCAATTAGACCAACCAAGCAAAGAATGACTGAGGTAGGCAAAATGATCATGAAGGTTTCCCAGGTGAACGGCACCATAGGAATAGCAAAGCTAGGAAGTTCACCCGCTAGCGTCGCGGTGTCGCGCTGGTCAGCTGGTAGCAAATCGCGAACAAAGTCGATTACAGTGCGCGCTTCAAGGTCAAGACCGTGTACTAACAAGGTTACCGTAACAATCGCTACAAGCGACGCCGGTACAGCTTTGGTTAGCTTTGGCAATAAATAGATAATGGCCATGGTTAGCGCCACAAGCCCTAACATCCAATATAACAGCGTACCTTCCATCCACTGTAATTCACCGGCTGCGTTGGTCACTTTGAACTGGCCTAATTGCGCCAAGAAAATAACAATTGCCAAACCATTTACGAAGCCTAGCATTACCGGATATGGGACCAGACGTATAAACTTTCCGAGCTTGAAAATACCGCACATTATTTGCAGTAAACCAGCCAAAA
The DNA here is from genome assembly GCF_014349115.1 of Alteromonas sp. BZK5. Classification (NCBI taxonomy): domain Bacteria; kingdom Pseudomonadati; phylum Pseudomonadota; class Gammaproteobacteria; order Alteromonadales; family Alteromonadaceae; genus Alteromonas; species Alteromonas sp. BZK5. Next base: position 103,208 of record NZ_JACSOE010000003.1, read on the forward strand.
TAACCGCGGCAAATAAATACTGCACGCCGTGTTGGGCAACCAGTGCCACCATTACAACGGCCATGGCGCCGGTAGCACCAGAAATCATTCCTGGTCGGCCACCAATAGCGGAAGTGATTAAGCCCATCATGAAAGCCGCATAAAGACCAATCATTGGTTCTACGCCGGCCACAAATGCGAATGCAACGGCTTCAGGGACCAAGGCAAGCGCCACGGTAATACCTGATAGCACGTCGTTTTTAACGTTGCTGTCTTTACTGGTAATTAAATCGAACATGTTCTCTCAGAAGCTAAGATGTTAAACACAACAACCCACCATGGCGTACACCGCGTTAAAGCAGAACACCAAGTAGGTAGGAGATTTTTTCGGCGATTCTATCACCATTGTAGCGCAAAATCTTTTAATAGATTGTTACTAGGGCCTGTTGAACGTTGATGTGCAGCAAAGATCAACAGGCTCCAGTCCGAACTACTTGGCGCTTACGTGATAAGCGCAGGGCTCTTTGCCCCTTTCCTAATGCTGTGAGCTTGTCAATTTTTCATGTACGGTCTCAGGGCTTAATTTAATAGCGAATGCTGACAAATTGCATCGTACATGGCATCGTATAATGGTTTTTATTAACCGCGTCGTTCAATGCGCTTCGATTTCTAATACGGGGCTACGGTAAGACGTCGCAATAAGGCACAAGTCTTATTCAACGAGGAGTTAAAGTGGTACCTTATATTCTGACTATTTTGTGCGTGCTAGTGGCAGGCGCTATTCATTGGATGTCGCCGAAGGCTTATTGGAAAGCCACTATCATGTCGACCGCCGTTATTTTACTATTTTCTGTAGCAGCATTGTTTATCTTTAAAGCATCAGGAATGCTGGTTAGCGAGCACACTGGCGAGAATGCTGACTTTTCTGGGCAAATGTTAACTATCACCACAATGATTGCCTTCTTCGGTTTCTTAATTTCACTGTTTGTAGGTTGGTTTCTTCGCGTAGTCAGAAACTAATCTGGATAGCAAAACCACACCTTTTGCGAAGCTGCACCATTTTGGCGCAGCTTCTTCTCTCTCAACTTCCCTCTTAACGCCGCTAACCTTCCCGTCCCCCTTATACAGTCACCTTAAGTTAAAATTCCAGCCGAACCACATGCCGCTAAATGTCAGCACTCCGAGCGTTTTTGTTCACTCTAACGCTTATCTTCATTAATTCTAATAAACAGGGCATAAGTGTTGCTTGGTACACGTATTGCTCTGCTGAGTGCAGGGGCTAAGAGCAATGAGTTTCAAAAAACGTTTCGCCAATAGATGCACTCATCAAGAAAAAATTCGAAACGTGTGTACCGAAGATTAGCAGGCCTTAACATGCTTCATGAACCAGAACAGACCATTGCGCTTTGTAGCGACGCCACTAAGCGCTTTTTGCTAGCGGCCAAGCACGCCGAAATAACCGTGCTTGAGCAACTATCTAGTAATTGTCGAATTGTAATTGCCGTTCGAGAACTTATTCATGAACTGCAAAAAGAGCGTGGGGCCAGCAATATCTTTCTTGCTTCAAAAGGCGAGCGTTATGCCGCTGAGCGAATGCAGTACGTCAGTGCTAGCGAGCAAGCGGAGTCAATGTTGAAAAGCCACTTGAAATCTCTCTACCTGACAGATGAGATCACAACGGGTAACCCGCGGTTGTTGAGCAGCATTACACTTGCTATGCAGGCGACGGACTACCTGCCCAGACTGAGAGAACAAGTAAGCAAGCAGCTGCTGACACCACTGGAATCTACACGAGCATATAGTCGTCTAGTTGCCAGTTTGCTTACGGTTATTTTTGAAGCGGCAGATATTGCAAGCGACCCAACAATCACTCGCTTATTGGTTGCACTGTTCAATTTTATGCAGGCAAAAGAATACGCTGGGCAGGAGCGGGCGTGGGGCGCTATTGGTTTCGCAGAAACTCATTTCGATGTTCGCCTTTGTGAAAAGCTGGCCGCGCTTCAGCATGCCCAAGAACATCACTTCAGTATATTCTGTGAGTTTAGCTGTAAGCCGCATAAAGATGCATTAGACGCGTTGAACAAAAGCCCTGCTGCAATCGATATTACACAGCTTAGAAATATGATTGCACAGCTTGGTGACGGCAGTCCGATTGCCGGAGAAATATCGGAAGTTTGGTTTGATGTAGCAACACGTCGAATGGATGCAATGCAGACTATCGAAGTGGCGCTCACTGAGGCCCTTACTCAGCAAGCTAACAGTAAAGTCGCCAATGCAAAAAATGAGATGGCCAATCATCAGCAGTTGCTTACGCGCTTCAATGATGAACACGCTACTGATGGCTCACCGCTCACCTTATTGTTCGATCCAAGTATGCCTGGACTCGCGGAAGACACCAAAGAAGACGAAATCAAAACGCTATCACTTAACGAGCAAACGAAGACTCTATCTGCTCACCGCTCTTTTTATGATTTACTGCGTTCACAGGCCCAACACATAGAAGATATGGGTCGGGAGCTCGAAGAGGCCAAGCGTGCAATACAGGAACAAAAACTGATTGGGCGAGCAAAACTGGTAGTAATGGAGCAATTCGGATTAAGCGAAAATAACGCGTATCGTCGACTGCAAAAACAAGCTATGAGCGAAAATACGACCATAGCGGCTATTGCCGCTAAGATAGTAAATATTACAACAAAGACTACTGCTCAAAGGTAGCTACGCTCAATTGAGTCACTTCTAGTTTAATTAAGCGCGTTCTAGCTCTTAAGGAGAAACTAAAGTCAACAAAGGCCAAACAGTAAGCCAATTCTTAGAAGCAAGTCGCTGTTTAAAAACTTCGGGTCTTGGATATTTTGGGTTAATACTTATGGTGCCGGCGAAGTTTGCTTCCAAACCAAATGGCGCGAGTATGTCTAAATCATCATTGGCTAAAAGACGAACCGCAACACAGGTTTCTCGTTCTATCCAATAAGAAATAGCGTCGTGGCAATTTTGATAGGGAGCGTGCGCGTGAGCTACGTGCATACGCGCTTGGTTTTTAACTTGCCAATTAGCTTGAGGAACCATACGCGCTAGCTCGCGTTCTATGGCTTGTTCTTGTGCTTTCAGCCCTGGTTTAGCAGCTGCAGAATTTGGTGAGTAAGCTTGCGGTTGAGGTACTGATTCCAATGTATTATCGGCACTCGCAACACTTTGCGGCGGATTAATTCCACCACTAAAGTAAATCACATCAATATCGTTAAGCGGAGTTGGTGTCACTCTTGCGTGTAACTCATCCCATATGGCATTTCGAACAAATCCAGTACCAATGTACCCTTGCGGTAAATCGAGCGCTCTCAAAGCGCGAAGGCAACGCATGCGAAAAGGATCCCGCTTAATAATGTCGCCTAGCCGTTTGAGATCTTGCACGTTTAACCTTCGCCTTTTATACGCAGTTTGCGTTTCCACTTGATGATATAAAAGCAAAAGGCAGCCATACTGCCACCAGCAAACCACCCTGCAATAATGTCGCTAGGCCAATGCACGCCCAATAAAATGCGGCTTAAGCCAATACAAAATACAAGAAAGGTGGCTGCCATGTAGATCCACACTTTTACTGAAGCGTTTTGCGTGAAGTACGTTAACAAATAGGCGATATAGAAATAAACAAGCGTAGATAAGGTAGCATGTGCAGAGGGGAAGCTTTGTGTATACACACTTACATCCTGCATGGGCAGCGGAGGACGAGGCCTGTCGATGCCAGCTTTGAGTAAGAAAGTCGTTGCGATCCCCACGGCAACAGCAATCAAAAAAGTCAGTGCCTTTTTCTTTTCACCGGCCATCGCCAAGGCTCCGGCAACTGAAATCGTGACAAAGATAAGTGCCGCATTACTGCCTAACGCGGTGATATCACGAAGCGCGTCTTCTTTCCAACCCGATACATTGCCTGCTTCGCTGATTACATTGAATAACGCATTGTCAAACGTAGTCAGCACGCCCATGTAGACAAACAACATCATAAGCAAAAAACCGGTGCCAAGTAGTAACACCTGAATAGAGGGTGTTTTAATGATGTCTAAGTAAGAGGCTAGCGCGCCGCTGTTTTTTGTTTCACTGCTTGTCATAAATCTACTTCCATTTAGTACAAAAAGAGCGTTATTGGTCGTGCTTGCTACCACCTAGGCAGTTTGGCGATACCATAGATTGCCCACCTCGAGCTTCCCACTCTGTCGGCGTATACGTGTGGAGTGCCAACGCGTGAACTGGCCCCTGCAGCGCTTCAGCCGCCAGACCGTTAATTTCTCTGTGTCTCGCTATTAAGCGCTTCCCCTCAAAGGCATCACTCACTACCGTTACTTTAAAATGACTTTGAGCCCCTTCCGGAACATTGTGCATAAAACTCTCATCTACAACCTCGAGAAAACTCGGATTAAGTGCAGCTTCAATCGTAGTTTCCAGAAACGCTTTTACTTGCATTTGGCTTACCTTGTTCTGTGAATAAGATGTCGGAATGTAAGATTAATTCTACCACCGATAGGCTTAGCCGTCTTCGCAATACCGTGCACATAATGACTTTGTGTTGTTCCTGCCATAATTAGTACACTGCCGTGCTCAAGCACCTGTGTATACTTTTCCTTAGTTTCTTTGTGCTTAAAAACAAAGGGCCTTACTTCACCTAAGGTGACGGATGCAATAACCGGGTTTATGCCCAACTCAGGCTCATCGTCTGAATGAAAGCTCATGCTATCTTGTCCGTCACGATACCAATTCGCTAACACACTGTTGAACTTTGTATTTTGGGTTGGAGCACATAGCGCTTCACAACAATCCTTTATACTTAAAAGACTGTTCGTCCACGGATTTGGCGACATGGTTAAATTCGAATAGGTATAGGTGCAATCGTCATTGCCGTGCCAGCTCTGAAGGCGGGGAATTTTTACCTGCTTGCCAAACAGTCTGATCGAGTCCTGACGCCAGGGTAACTCGGCCTTCAGTAACTCAAAAAAAGTATCTGCATCATTTTTTGATAGCGCTTGAGGAAAATAAGTGACATCGCCCTCTGACAGCGGGAGCTTATGAGAAGAGCTATTGTTTTCTGGGGTCTCGAAAAGAGAAAACTGCATGCGTAACTATGATATTTCCGGTGATTTATAATCTTGGCTATGGGCACTTGATCTCAAAAGTGCTTAAACACACATGTGAAGTTTCCCCTAATTACACCTTAATTACGCATGCATTGCTAATGTGGATTTTTCTGCGAGCTATAAAAGTGATTCTTTCACCATTACATTGTCACCATCAACATTGCACGGCATAAGAATGACACGTTATTGGTTAGAGCCGCGTGGCTGATATGATAAGATAGGCAGCGCGTACATAAACCAAATAGGCATTCCCAAAAGTATGTGAGTGCTTTGAGCCATCTCTGAAAACAGACTCCAATGAATACAGAATTTATTTTTGCCGACCGACAATTTTCGCTTATTCGCTACCCTGAAAAGCACCAGCACATAAGCCTTCAAGCATGGGATAGCGCTGATGAACTCGTTATTGAGCACATTGAGAACTTATTAAGTGAAGCGTCGCTTTCAATTGGCAGTGGTGACAATGATGGCTCAATGATGATTTTTAACGACGATTTCGGCGCGTTAGGTTGTTGGTTTTCGCACTTAGCACCTTACTGGGTATCTGACTCCTACATATCTTTGCGATCACTCTCTGAGAATTTAAAAGCCAATCATTTACTGGGTAATGCAGAAACGAACAATAAAAACGGCCTGCTAACCGCGCCGCTGAAAACCTTGACTAGCGTGCAAAGCTTAACGTTTAAGCCAGAAAAGGCGCCGAGTCTTGTTGCGCTGAAGGTCCCCCGCGCCCTTGCACTTCTTGAACAACAGCTTATTGATTTACAAAAATATATAACACCTGACACGCGCGTTATCGCAACCGGTAAAGTGAAGACCATCACAAAATCCGTACTCAACCTATTTGAACGATATATTGGCCCCACCACCACTTCCCTTGCCAAGAAGAAATCGCGGCTTGTGTTCGCTTCGCCTCGTGAGTCAATAAAACTATCTGACTCTCCCTATCCGACGCGTTGGCAGTGTAAAAGTACGATGGGAACGGCGTTAACTATAGACAATCTGGCGAATACGTTTTCCCGACAGTCATTAGATATAGGCGCTCGCATTATGCTTGAACATATGACGGTGAGCGCTAATGATGTGGTGGTAGATTTAGGCTGCGGCAACGGAGTACTGGGGGTTAATGCCCTTTCTCTTGCCCCTGATGCCAAAGTAATATTTGTGGATGAGTCCTATATGGCATTAGAAAGTGCCAGACTCAATGTGCTCAACAACTTCCCGGATAAAATTGATCAATGTGAGTTTGTTGCAAGTAATTGCCTTGAAACATTAATCAATAGAGAGAATAAACCTGCTGTTACCAAAATTCTGTGTAACCCACCATTTCATCAACAAAACGCAATCACTGACCATATTGCATGGCAAATGTTCACTGATTCCCGGGACGTACTTATTAAAAGCGGTCACTTAGTGGTGGTTGGTAACCGACACCTCGACTATCACATTAAACTTAAAAAGTTGTTTGGTGGCGCTAAGGTACTTGCGAGTGACAAAAAGTTCGTTATCTTAGGCACTGCAAAACGCTAAGCGATTAAAAAACGTGCGCGAATTAAGGAAAACATTTAAAGGCATTTTTATGAAGAAAATACTTTTATCACTGCTGACCGCCATCATGCTAATAGGCAGCAGTTCACCCGTTATGGCCAAAAAAGACGATGGGTCTCAGGTTCAGCCAGATAACTATTACCCTCGGGTGAAAATAGAAACCACCATGGGCGATATTGTGGTTGAACTGGACAGAAGACGTGCGCCAATTACCGTAAATAACTTTCTTCGTTATGTTGACAAGCGCGCCTACGAAGACACCATTTTTCACCGCATCGTGCCTGGTTTTGTTGTGCAAGGTGGTGGTTATACGGCAGACTTCAACGGTAAGTCAAACTTTCCAGATATCTTCAATGAATCTGGTAACGGTTTGACTAACGACCTGCACACCATTGCCATGGCAAGACAAGGTGACCCGCATACCGCAAACCGACAATTTTTCTTCAACGTGAATGACAACAGCAGCTTAAACCCCGGAAGAGACTGGGGCTACGCAGTTTTTGGCGTAATTGTTGAAGGCGAAGATATTGTTGATGCCATGTCGGAAGTAGAAACTGAATATTCGATTCGCCTTAACGCGAATAACGTACCCATTGAGCCGATTATTATTAAAAAGATGACCGTGTTACCGCCCTTATAGCGATTAACAGATACAAACAGCCATAAAGAGCAATGCTTTATGGCTGTAATTCCAACCTGAACAAATGCTGTTTTGGGAAGGTTTTGTCAAAGTAAAAGCCCTGCTTGTTAAATCCTAAGCGCTGTAAAAGCTTCTGCGACGCCATATTTTCTGGGTGCGTCATTGCGGTTAAAAAACGATAGCCCTTAGAGGCAGACCACGCAATAACACACTGACATGCCTCATAACATATACCCTTGCCTCTTGCTTCAGGCAGCATGGCAAAGCCTAAATCTGGGCATTCAAATGCAAAGCGATTAAATAAGCCACAGACGCCCAACGGTTGTTTGGTTTCGGTTAATTCGACAGCCAGCAGGCCATACCCCCACTCTTCGCGCTGCGCATTTGTTTTGCCAATGTAGTCACACGCATCGTCTACTGTATGGACATTTTTACTTCCAATGTATCTAAGCCACAGTTCATCTTGCTGTAATGCCAATACCCAGTGTTTATCATCAAAAGTAAGCGGCCGTAGCGTTATTTTATCGTTTGTAAAAATAGCGGTGTTTATGTTCACACTAGACCTTTTTCGAAATGTTCATACAAGGGTTTATTTCCAGCTTTTGCGTCATGAAAATACCTTTGCGTCTGAGAACTCAAAGAAGAACGTAAAAACGAAACACTACCTCTTTGATAAAAGCCTGTCTATCTGTTCGAGGTGTTCAGTATTCACCGCTGCGGCGCGAGGATATTTTGGGTTCAACCTGTCATTCACTCTTGGGTGCTCCCACAACGATGTATGGACGATAAATCGCTCGGCTTCCTTAATACCGCCGTGCTCTAGACATCCGCTTAAGCATGTATCGATATAAGTTTGGTGAACGGGGTAGTCGTTATTTGCCTGTGTGCATTCAAGTGTTTCACAAATCCAAAAAGTGAATTGTGAAAGCACGTTTTCTAGCGGCGCTGATTCATTATGTTGATGTAGATGAAAATTTAGTGCTTCAGGACTTACCTCAACGAACCGATAATCCTTTTCTCTTTCCTGTAAGGCAGGATTAATTTGTGTGGGGATAAGCTGGGCGTTTAATTTGCTATGCGCATTGGCCACCGCGCCAACGTATGTCTGTTTTTCATGAAGACTGCGAGTCACCCAGGCCCTTTCGAAGCCAGAAGCCGTCACAGGGATCCCTGGTGTAAAAATGTTGGAGTAGCGCTCTCGGCTGTCTTTGCTTAGTAAGCTTCCATAACCTAACACCATGTGTTTTTCGGTTTGCATGCTTAACCAATTCGCTATTTCATTCATTTTCACCTCTACTTCACAACCGCTCGACGTTTACCATCTTAAGCATGTTTATCTTTGCAGTTTATTCAACTAGAAAAAATCGTACTGACCACTTTCCCCTAGTATAAAAAAGGCGATGTACTGAGAGCCCCAATACATCGCCTTGTATACCGCAGTGGAGTTGTTTAATTAAAACAACGCTCTCACACCCATAGTAAAGTTTCTACCTGGAAGCGGTGCTTGGTCTTTTAAGAAAGATGTATGAACACGGGCTTCCTCGTCAGTTAGGTTTTCACCGCGCGCAAACACTACCCAGTCAATGCCCTGCGTGCCAAACTCATATTGCACGCTCGCGTTAACCAAGGTGTAGCCGTCGGTTGCAGTCTCAAATGACGCAACTTCATTTTGGTCGTCGTACCACGTAAAGCCCACGTCGGCACTTAAACCATCGTTCACGTAGCTTAATTCACTACCAAAGCGCATAGGCGGCGTGCGCGGAAGGTTGTCGTCTTCTATTTCTGCGCGGATATAGTCACCAAATACGGTTAAGCGTAGCGTGTCTGATAAATCAACGTAAGTTTCTGCTTCGAAGCCCCAAATGTCAGCGTCAGCTTGTTGGAAGTAATAGATAGGCAAGCCTTCTTCATCGCCGTGTTCATCATGTCCATGTTCTTCGTGTTCGCTTTCTAATCCTTCCTCTTCGTGCTCATCGTGTTCTTCGTGCACGCTGAGCGCAATTAAGCCTGTGCTTGTTTGGAAGATATAGTCATCTGCCTGATTGTAGAAGAACGACGCACTGTAGCCCCAGCTTCCAGTAAACTTACGGAAAGTAATATCTAGGTTGGTACTAACTTCTTCTTTTACGCCTTTAAGTGTTTCTTCGATATGGCCTTCCTCGTCCATATCAAATACTAGACCTACTTCGTAGCTTTGTGTTGCTAAATGCTGGCCAGCAGAGAAAAGTTCTTGCTGACTAGGCGCACGCTCACTGCGTGACAACGTAACGGCAACCGAGTAACCCTCCTGGTATTCCCAGTTGGCGCCCGCTGAAAGCGATAGACTGGTAAAGTCGTAGTCAGGGAAGTTGAAAGCAACGGCATGCTCTTCGTGTTCTTCACCCTCATGTTCCTCATCGTGCTCCTCGCCTTCATGCTCATCATGCAATACGTCAAGTTCCACTTCGCTGGCATCAGCGTCTAATGTCGTTCGCTCTAGTCGGCCACCAAGCTCAAAGGTTACATCACCTACTTTCTTTTGTTCTATTAGATAAAGTGCGTAGCTTGATGTGGTATTAGCTGGGGTAAAGGCTTCTTCGCCCACGGCATTGTAATCGCTATGATTAAACTGTAGCCCGAATACGCCGTGCCAGCCGTTCACTTCTTCGTGGTAGGCAGACAAGCGAATGTCGCTCGATTCGTTTGTGAATACCGTGCCTGGTTCACCGTCTTCAATTTCAGCATGTTCGTAATCGGTGTAAGCTGCGGCAAATTTAAGGTTTGTAAGTCCACGTACCGGAGAGTGCCACTCACCGGCTGCTTGATAACGGGTCATATCTACATCAAGTAACACGCCTTCTTCAGCGTGTTCTTCATGATCATGTTCTTCAAGATCGTGGTCTTCGCCCTCATGCTCTTCCTCACCATGAGCATGGCTATGACCAGGTACGCCATATTTGTTGTCGAGTTGTTCCACAGCGAAACCGAAGTAGCCTTCTTCGGCCACGTAAGATAAACCTGCAACGACGTTACGCGTCTCCATTGCGCTGCTTTCTAGCACACCGTTTGGTTCATCTTCATCGGGATCGATAGACGCAAAGCCCGGAATATCCGCGTTGTCTGTATCGCGATAAAACCCGTCGACATGCCATGCAATATTGCCACTGCCACCCGTTACATCTGCACGGGTATACGAGCCGTTATTCACTGTGCTATAGCTAGTTTCAGCTTCGCCTTCTACGCCGTCTATCTGATACTGAGGAATACGTTTGTCAACCACGTTCACCACACCACCAATAGCGCCACTACCGTATTGAAGCGTTGCAGGACCGCGAAGTACTTCCACCTGCGTTGCACTTGAAAGTGTGGTGGCAACATTGTGATCTGGACCTACTCGAGATACATCAGATACATCCAAACCGTTTTGAACAATCTTTACGCGCGGGCCATCATTACCGCGAATAACTGGGCTGCTTGAAACCGGGCCAAAATAAGTGCTGTGCACACCAGGCGCGTTTTTTAGGGTTTCCCCTAAGGTTGGCGCTTCTATTTTACGTAATTTTTCAGCACCAATTACGGTCACTGGCGTAACAGATTCCAGTACTGATGATTGAAGCGCATTGGCGGTAACCACGATATTTTCGACGGATGCAGGCTTTAAAACGAAGTCTACATTTTGATCCGTATTTACGTCGCCTAAGTCGTTATCACCATGAATGTAGTTTGAAGAATAAACATGTAAATGAATATGTGGCTGCTTTACATCGTCAAAACGGTAAATACCATTTGCATCGGTGTATGCTACACGGCGGCTGCCTTCGATTTTTACTTCAGCCCCTGCAACAGGTTGCCCTGCCGTGTCGGTGACTTTTCCCGTTACTGTGGTGGCATGCACAGGCGCACTTAACAGCCCTGCTATGGATAAACTTAGCAGCGAACGCATTTTCATGGGTATCCCTCTGTGGATGTTATAACATTATTTAGTGATGTTATAACATTTTATCCATTGCCCATTGCTTGTCAACCGCTGCTTTACTCACTTAATCTTATGTTTTTGCAATTCAATCGGACGCGCCTACTGAAACCCAAGGTTTAAGCAATTCATAGCTAATTGGGCACGAAGGTACTAAGCCCTACTCACTGTGAAATTGATCACTCCTTGAATATGCTTCGCGTTGGTTTTAAGCATAAGCAAACGATCGATGCCCAGCGCCACACCCGCACACGGTGGCAAACCTGCGTCAAGCGCACTTAGAAAGTTTTCATCAATGGGCTTAGTGGGAAGGCCATGTTCTCTGCGTTTCTCGTTATCAGTTTCAAAACGCAGTCGCTGCTCTTTTGCTGCACTTAACTCATGAAAACCGTTAGCAAGTTCAGCGCCTTGGTAATACACCTCAAAGCGTTCGGCAACCCGTTCATCAACTGGGCTTAGTTTGGCAAGCGCCGCCTGAGAAGCAGGGAAATCGTAGATGAAGCACGGTTTTTCGTTACCGATTTCAGGTTCGATTACATAGCTGAACAACAGTTGTAACTTGCTGTCATAGCTTAGATTTTGCGGCGCGTGAATATCTATGTTCTGCTCTTCCATTGCCTTTAGCAAAACGTCGCCATCAGCACTTAACGGGTCAATATTTAAATAGGTTTGAAAAGCTTGCTGATACGTCATCTTATCAGCCGAAGCTGTGTTTAAGGTTTCTTGCAGCAAGGCGTCAACCTCGTCCATTAGCGCAAAATGGTCAAAATCTAAGCGGTACCACTCTAGCATGGTGAACTCTGGGTTGTGCCAGCGCCCTTCACCTTCATGGCGAAACGCTTTACACACCTGAAAAATACTACCGCTGTCAGCGCACAGTAACCGCTTCATGGCATATTCAGGGGAAGTTTGAAGATACAGCGTCGTTGGCTTACCGGATGAGGCAAAATTGAATTGGGTATCAAACGCATCTAAATGCTCATCGGTAACCGTACCGTTTGAAAGTAAAGGCGTATCGACCTCTAACACGTTTCTTGCGTAAAAAAACTCACGGATTGTTCTGAGTAATTCTGCTCGCGCAACACGGGCTTCATGAGTGGTAGTAGGCTGCCAAGATTGCATGTATTCAAACCTAAAAAGAATAGCTAAAACAAAAAACCGGTACACAAAGGCACCGGCTTTACACATAAACAGAATGCGCGATATGCGCTTAATACCAATCCGCATAGATCATTGCCCACTCAGAAGGCGCTGGCAAGCTTCATAGCGAAGCGTGGGAATGCAGGAATGGTTGTTCCCTTTCAAATTCCCAGAATGAAGCTAGGAAGCTTGCCAGACCTTCCCGAAGGGCGAGTTTAAAATGTCCGTACTCTTTGTTGTGTCACCTTGAT